>DASVEF010000190.1:0-15542 GCA_036380715.1 Thermoanaerobaculia bacterium
TCGCGCACGACTTGCATGTGTTAAGCACGCCGCCAGCGTTCATTCTGAGCCAGGATCAAACTCTCCAGTTTGTATCCTTCGTGCCACCCAATCCGGCTAACGGACTCGGCGGCTCTTGTTTCGGAAGCTAGACCCCACCCCGGCCCGAAGGCCGAAGCGAAGTCAGGTCGCTGACTCTTAACTCTCTTCCTCTGTTCAGTTTTCAAAGAACCGACGCAAAATCACCGGCGCGGCCTCGCAGTCGCGCCGTTCGCATCCCCCGTCATCCAGGGGAGGCGAATCATAGGGCAGCTTGGTTCTGGGTGTCAACCCCCTCGCGCCGCCGCTCTCTCCCACCCGTTCGCAAGAGGCTACAACCGGAGGCCCGCCGTGCTTATTCCAGCCTGCGGACCGTCGCTCTGCTCGTTGTCAATCCCGCTCCCGCCACCCCACGCCAATCTTACAACCGCCCGCCCGCTTTGTCTATTCCCGCGGGCGCCCCCCTCTCGCTCCCACCCCCGGCCTCCGATCGCGCAGGAGGGACAACCGGGCGCCCGGCGGGTTTATTTCTTCCTTAGCAGCAGACCTGGTAGCAGGCGATCCTGAGGTTCCGGCATTCGGTCGAGCACGGGTTCCCGGGGGAGCTCTGGCCGCCGCACTGGTCGATGCAATCCTCGAAGTCCGCGTTGCAGTTGGCCGTGCAGACCGGGTCGCAGACAGCGTAGACCGGGGTCGTGGCGGCAGCCGCGAGGGACAGCGCCAGCAGGGTGAGGACACCGATGAGCCGCAGTCTCTTGTCCATGGGACCTCCTTTGGTTGAAGCACCAGCTTACCCGAAGACGAGCCGCCGCCCCTCCACCCGCCAGGGCTCGGTGAGCAGCCGCCGGAGGGCCTCGGGGTAGGCCTGGTGCTCCTGCTCCAGGATGCGCGCCGCCAGGGTCGCCGGCGTGTCGCCGTCCAGCACGGGCACGGCCCTCTGCACCACGATCGGGCCGCTGTCGAGCCCCTCGTCGACGAGGTGGACGGTGCAGCCCGAGACCCGGACCCCGTGCGCCAGCGCCTGTTCCTGGGCGTCGAGCCCGGGGAAGGCGGGGAGCAGGCTGGGATGGATATTGAGGATGCGCCGCGGCCAGGCCGCGAGGAAGGCCGGCGAGAGCAGGCGCATGTAGCCGGCCAGGCAGATCCACTCGGCCCCGGCGCTCCGGAGCGCGGCCATGACCCTCTCCTCGTGCGCCGCCCGCGGCTGCCCTTCCTGGGGGATCGCCTCGGCGGCGAGGCCCAGCTCGCGCGCCCGCTCCAGGCCGGGGGCGTCCGCGGCGTTGCTGAGGACCAGGACGATCTCGGCCGGAATCTCGCCGCGCTCGATGGCGGCCGCGAGGGCCAGGAAGTTGCTGCCGCGGCCGGACAGCAGGACAGCGAGGCGGGTCACGGCTGGTCCGGCTCGCGCTGCTCCAGGTCGTAGGCCACGCCTCCGCCCCCTTTCTGCACGGTGCCGATCAGGTAGGAGCGCTGCCCCACGCCGCGCAGCAGGCCGAGGACCTCGGCGAGGCCGGCCGGATCGACGGCCAGGATCAGGCCGATCCCCATGTTGAAGACACGGAACATCTCCTCCGTCTCGACCTCGCCGCTCTCCTGCAGGAAGTGGAAGAGCTCGGGGACCGGCCAGCTCCCCACCCGGATCAGGGCGTGCGCGTCGCCTGGCAGGATGCGCGGCAGGTTGTCGGTGATGCCGCCGCCGGTGATGTGGGCCATGCCATGGAGGTACCGGTTGCCGAGCAGCGGGCGGACCGGCTTGAGATAGGACCGGTGGGACTCCAGCAGGACCTCGCCCACTTTCCGCTTCTTCTTCTCCCAGGGCGCGCGGCCGGTCGCCTTCAGCCCCAGCTTGTCGAACAGGATGCGCCGGGCCAGCGAGTAGCCGTTGGTGTGCAGCCCCGACGACGGCAGCCCCATCAGCACGTCGCCGGGCGCCACCTTCGAGCCGTCCAGGACCCTGGGCCGGTCGACGATCCCGACGATGAAGCCGACCAGCTCGTAGTCGCCCGGCTGGTAGAAGCCGGGCATCTCGGCCGTCTCGCCGCCGAGCAGGGCGCAGCCGTTCTCGCGACAGCCGTCCGCGACCCCCTCGACCAGCTCGACCATCTTCTTGGGATCGAGGACGCCGGCGCCGACATAGTCGAGGAAGAACAGCGGCTCGGCCCCCTGGACCAGGATGTCGTTGACGCAGTGGTTGACCAGGTCGCGGCCGACGGACGAGTAGTCGTCCATCATCCGCGCCACGGCCAGCTTGGTCCCCACGCCGTCGGCGGAGGCCACCAGCACCGGCTCCTGCATCCCCTTGAGATCCGGCCGGAACAGCCCGCCGAAGCCGCCGATCTCGGTGAGGACCCCGGGGGTGAAGGTCGACTTCGCCAGCTTCTTGACGCGGGCGAGACCCTTCTCCTGCGCGTCGATGTCGACGCCGGCCTGAGCGTAGGCGGAGGGCTTGGAGGCCATGGCAGCGGAACTATAGCAGCCGGGTCACTGCGCGAACGCTCAGGAGAGGGGACTCACCTGCCCCTCTTCAAGAGCTCGACCGAGATGCCGCCCGTCGAAAGGAGCCCCTCCACATGCCCGAGAGCGGACCTGCGGATAGCTCCAGAAGATTTGGAAGCTGCTCTCGGATATGACGGCTCCTCGCAACGGGCTGAAGAGCCGCCATTGTAGCGGAACGACAAGACGCGGGCATCCCCGTCGGCGTTTTCAATCTCCGGATGTGGTAACCTTCGCCCCCTTCGGGAGGAAAGCGCGTGCTAAGATGCCAGAGAAGCGCTGGAGGGGGACAGCCATGGCCATCCGAGACACAGCCCGCCACAAGCTCACCTACGAGGACTACCTCCTCTTCCCAGACGACGGCAACCGTCACGAGATCCTGGACGGGGAGCACTATGTGAGCCCGGCTCCCAAGACGAAGCACCAGCGGATCTCGATGGCATTCTCCATCCGGCTCGGCGGCTTTGTGGAGGCGTATCGCCGCGGTCACCTCTTCGCAGCCCCTCTCGACGTGCTGCTCTCGAAGCACGATGTCGCCCAGCCGGACCTCGTCTTCATCTCGAACGAGCGCGCCGCGATCCTGACCGAGGACAACGTCCAGGGCGCCCCGGACCTCGTCATCGAAATCCTCTCCGCGAGCACCCGCTGGCGGGACGAGAACCTCAAGCTCCAGCGCTACCAGGAGCTTGGAATCCAGGAGTATTGGATCGTCGACCCGTTCCTTGAGAGGGTAAATGTCTTCCGGCGGAACGGAGGGCGGCTCGAGCTCGCGGAGGAGCTGTCGGCTCAGGCGGGCGACGTCCTCACGACACTCCTGATCGGCCTGCGCCTCCCGCTCGCCGAGATTTTCGCTTGAGCTCCTGGAGCCTGCGGGGTCGATTTCGCGACGCATGTCGTGAATCCTCGACAGGATCGAGCATTCAGCCATTCTCCCGCTGGTCCCCAGGCGGGAAGCGCGCTAAGATCCTTTCGATCCGTTGAGCAAAGCACCCCCGCGGGCCAGCCGCGAGGAGGAATCATGGCGCGCCGTCGTCCTTTCGTCCCGTTCAGGAGGGCCTTGCGTCCCGGAGCATGGCTGCTGGTCGTCCTCTGCTGCCACTCCGGCGCGGCCGCCCAGGCTCCTCCCGCCTCCGAGCCCCCTTCCAATCCTGACGTCGACCTCACCGAGCTGAGCCTGGAGGAGCTGATGGACGTCCAGGTGACCTCGGTCTCGAAGCGCGCCGAGCCGATCTCCGCGGCCGCCGCGGCCGTCTTCGTGATCACGCAGGAGGACCTGCGCCGCTCCGGGGCCACGAGCATCCCCGAGGCCCTCCGCATGGTGCCGGGAGTCGAGGTCGCGCGCATCGACGCCAGCAAGTGGGCCATCAGCGCCCGCGGCTTCAACGGCCGGTTCGCCAACAAGCTGCTCGTCCTCATCGACGGGCGCAGCGTCTACACCCCCCTGTTCTCGGGCGTCTTCTGGGATGTCCAGGACACCCTGATCGAGGACGTCGACCGCATCGAGGTCATCCGCGGCCCCGGGGCCACGCTGTGGGGGGCCAACGCCGTCAACGGCGTCATCAACATCATCACGAAGTCGGCCCACGAGACCGTGGGAGGGCTGCTGGCGGCCGGCGGCGGCTCGGAGGAGCGGGGGTTCGCGGGGCTGCGCTACGGCGGCGCGCTGGGGAAGTCGTCGGCGTACCGCGTCTACGGCAAGTCTTTCGAGCGCGGGAGCGGCGAGCGCCTGGCGGGCGGAGCGGCGGCGGACGACTGGTCCATGAGCCGCGGCGGCTTCCGGCTCGACTCGGCGCTGTCCGCCGGCAGCGCCCTGACGGTCGAGGGGGGCTTCTACGACGGCGAGGCCGGGGAGACGCTGACCCTCCAGCCGTTCCCGGCTCCCGCGCCGCGGACCGTCGACACCGAGATGCAGATCTCGGGAGGGCACCTCCTCGGCCGCTGGCAGAGGACGCTGTCGGACGCCTCCGAGCTGAAGGCGCAGCTCTACTACGACCGGACGGAGCGGACCGCGGCCCTCATCGACGAGGACCGCGACACCTTCGACCTGGAGCTGCAGCACGGCTTCGCCCCAGGCTCCCGCCACCGGCTCGTCTGGGGCCTCGGCTACCGCCGCACCGGCGACGACATCCGCGGCACCTCGATCCTCTCGTTCCGCCCGGCCCGGCGGACGGACGACCTCGCCAGCGCGTTTTTCCAGGACGAGATCGCGCTCCGTCCCGACCGCCTCTGGCTGACCCTCGGCTCCAAGGTCGAGCACAACGACTACACCGGCTTCGAGGTCCAGCCCAACCTGCGGGCGGTGTGGATCCCGCGCCGGCACCACACCCTGTGGGCGGCGGTCTCGCGAGCGGTCCGCACCCCCTCGCGCGCCGAGCACGACCTGCGGCTGGAGAGCCTGCGGATCGGCCCCGGCCAGCTCTTCCCCGGGGCCCCTCCCGCCGTCGTCGTCTCTTTCGGCGATCCCGACTACCATGCGGAGGAGCTCCTGGCCTGGGAGCTGGGATACCGGATGGGCCTCGCCCCCGGCCTGTTCCTCGACCTGGCGACCTTCTACAACGACTACGACCAGCTCCGCGCCACGCGCACGGGGGAGCCCTTCCTCGAGGTCTCGCCCATTCCCCATCTGGTGGTGCCGGCCCGCATCAGCAACGACCAGGAGGGGGAGACCTACGGCGCGGAGCTGGTCGTCGACTGGCGGGCCTCGAAGCGGTGGCGCTGGAACGCCGCCTACAGCCTGCTCGCGATCCAGCTCCGTGACCGCCGGCCGGGCCAGGACGATTCGCCCTTTGACGAGGGGGGGAGCCCGCGGCACCAGCTCGTCCTCCACTCTTCGGTGGACCTGGCGCAAGGCTTCGAGCTGGACGTCTCGCTCCGTTACGTGGACGAGCTGCCGAGCCTGGACGTCGATTCCTACACCACTTTCGACCTGCGCCTGGGCTGGCGGCCGCGCGCGGACCTGGAGGTCTCGCTCGTGGGCCAGAACCTGCTCGAGGAGACCCACGTCGAGTTCGCGCCCGAGATCATCCCGACGCACCCCACGGCCCTCGAGCGCGGCTTCTACGGGAAGGTGGCATGGCGGTTCTGAAGCCCCTCACCCCCCGGCCCCCTCTCCCACCCCCTCCCTGCCGGTCGGGAGAGGGGGAGAACGGAAAAGAGGACATCCGGGATAACGCTCGGCTTCCTTCTCCTGGAAATCCGGGAAAGTGGATTCTCATAGCCCTAGGATTCTCTGCCCTCTCCCCCTCTCCCGGTGGGGCGGGCGGGGGTGGTAGAGGGGGCCGGGGGGTGAGGGGCCGCGCGGTCGCAGCGGCCGCAATCCTCCTCCTGCTCTCCGGCGGCCTCGCCCGAGCCGACCGGCCTCTGGTCACCAGCGAGTACGCGGTCAAGGCCGCTTTTCTGTACAACTTCGCCAAGTTCGTCGAATGGCCGGCGGACGCGTTCCGCGGCCCCGGCGACCCGATGACCCTCTGCGTCCTGGGGGAGGACCCCTTCGGCGGCGAGCTCGACCAGACGGTCGGCGGCAAGACGGTGACGGGGCGGCAGATCGTGGTCCGGCGTTCCACCAGGCTGACCGATCTGCCGGAGTGCCGCGTCCTGTTCGTCAGCTCGTCGGAGGGGCCGCGGCTCGCCCAGATCCTCGCCGCCGTGGGCGACCGCGCCGTGCTCACCGTGGGAGAGGAGGAGACGTTCGCCCGCGCCGGCGGCATCATCAGCTTCGTCGTCCGCGAGAACCGTGTCCGCTTCCAGATCGACCGCAAGGCCGCCGCCCGCGCCGGCCTGAGCATCAGCTCCCGGCTCCTCGAGCTGGCGGAGACGGTCACCGGCGGGGAGAGACGATAGGATGGCCTCGTTCCGCGACCTACCCATCCGGCGCAAGCTGACCGTCATCATCATGGCGACCAGCTCGGCGGCCCTGCTCCTCGCCTGCTCCGCCTTCGTGCTGCACGACCTGATGAGCTTCCGGCGCCTGTTGCTGGGCGATCTCTCCACGCTCGCCAAGATCATCGGCTCGAACAGCACCGGGGCGATCCTCTTCGACGATGCCGGGCGGGCCGAGGAGACTCTGGCGGCCCTGGAGGCGGAGACGCACGTGCTGTGGGCCTGCATCTACGATGGGGACGGCCGGCGGATGGCCGGCTACGTCCGCGGCGGTGGGACGATGGAGTTCCCGGCGGCCCCGAAGGCGCCCTGGCACCGCTTCGCGGGAGGACGCCTCCGGCTCTCGACGCCGATCGTCCTCGACGGGGAGAAGATCGGCACCATCCTGCTCGAATCCGACCTGGGGGAGATCCGCGAGCGGCTCGTCCGCTACGTCGGCATCGGAGCGCTGGTGCTGCTCGCCTCCTCCCTGGTCGCCCTGCTCCTCTCCTCGAAGCTCCAGCGCGTCATCTCGGAGCCGATCCTGCGGCTCGCGCAGACGGCGCGGGCGGTCTCGGAACGCAAGGACTTCTCGGTGCGGGCCGGCGAAGCGCCCCACGACGACGAGCTCGGGCTGCTGGTCGGCGCCTTCAACGAGATGCTGGAGCAGATCGAGAAGGCCCAGAAAAGCCTGGTCGAGAGGACCCGGGAGGTGGAGCGGATCAACCGCGAGCTGGCGCGCAGCAACCGGGAGCTGGAGAGCTTCGCGTCCGTGGCCTCGCACGACCTGCAGGAGCCGCTGCGCAAGATCACCGCCTTCGGCGACCGGCTGAAGAGCCAGTGCGACGAGGCCTTGAGCGACAAGGGGCGCGACTATCTGGAGCGCATGCAGAACGCGGCGACCCGGATGCAGAGCCTGATCGACGACCTCCTGGCCTATTCGCGGGTGACCACGCGGGGCCAGCCGTTCGTCCCCGTCTCGCTCGCCGCGGTGACCCAGGGCGTGCTCTCCGACCTGGAGCTGCGCATCGAAAGGACCGGCGCTCGGATCGAGGTCGGCGATCTGCCGACGATCGCGGCCGATCCGACGCAGATGCGCCAGCTCTTCCAGAATTTGCTCAGCAACGCCCTGAAGTTCCAGCGGCCGGGGGAGGCTCCCCGCATCCGCGTGGAGGCCCGGAAGCTGGACGGCCGGAGCCACGACCAGCCCGAGGGAACACCGCCGGGCCGCAACGGCTCCGCCGCCATTCAGATCCGCGTCCAGGACAACGGCATCGGCTTCGACGAGAAGTACCTCGACCGCCTGTTCAAGCCATTCCAGCGCCTGCACGGCCAGAGCGCCTACGAGGGCACCGGCATCGGCCTGGCGATCTGCAAGAAGATCGCCGAGCGCCACGGCGGCAGCATCACCGCCCGCAGCGCGCCCGGACAGGGGACCTGCTTCCTGGTCGAGCTGCCCGTCCAGCCATCGAGAGGAGACGCTTCATGAGGACTGCCAGAAAATCCATCATCATCCTGCTCGCCGAGGACGACCCCGACGACCGGATGCTCGTCCAGGACGCCGTCGCCGAGGGCCGTCTGGTCAACGACCTGCGCTGCGTGGAGGACGGAGAGGAGCTGCTGGACTACCTCCACCAGCGCGGCAAGTACGCCGGGGAGAGCGCAGCCCCCCGCCCGGGGCTCATCCTGCTCGACCTCAACATGCCCAAAAAAGACGGGCGGGAGGCGCTCAGGGAGATCAAGGCCGACCCCTCTCTGCGCCAGATCCCGGTGGTGGTGCTGACCACCTCGAAGGCCGAGGAGGACGTCTTTCGCAGCTACGACCTGGGCGCCAATTCGTTCGTCACCAAGCCGGTGACCTTCCAGTCGCTGGTCGAGCTGATGAAGACCCTGGGCCGCTACTGGCTGGAGATCGTGGAGCTGCCGGGCCAGGGAGCGGGGATCTGATGTCCGGCGCGCCGATCCGGGTCCTCCTGATCGACGACGACGAGGACGACCACGTCCTCGCCCGCGACCTCCTGGAGGAGATCGGGAAGGACCGCTACCGCCTGGACTGGGAGCCGGGCTGCGACGCCGCCCTGCAGGCGATCCGCGCCCAGGCCCACGACGTCTATCTGCTCGACTACCACCTCGGGGAGCGCACCGGCCTCGAGATCCTCCGCGAGGCGATCGACGGCGGCTGCCGGGCGCCGATCATCATGCTCACCGGGCTGGGCGACCGCGACGTGGATCTCGAAGCGATGCGGGCCGGCGCGGCCGACTACCTGGCCAAGGGGAGCCTCGACGCGCCGCTCCTCGAGCGGTCGATCCGCTACGCCCTCGAACGGGCGCGCACGCTGGAGGCCCTGCGCGAGAGCGAGGAGCGCTACTCGCTCGCCGCCCGGGGCGCCAACGACGGCCTGTGGGACTGGGACCTGAAGACGGACCGGGTCTACTTCTCGCCGCGCTGGAAAGGCATGCTCGGGCTCGCGGATGCCGAGGTCTCCGACCGGCCCGAGGAGTGGCTCGGACGGGTCCATCCCGAGGACCTGCCCCGCTTGCGGAAAGACCTCGAAACCCACTTGGCGGGACGGACCCCTCATTTCGAGAACGAGCACCGGCTGAGCCACAGGGACGGCAGCTTCCGCTGGATGCTGACCCGCGGCCTGGCGGTGCGGGACGGGAACGGCAAGCCGTACCGGATCGCCGGCTCGCAGACCGACACGACCGGGCGCAAGGTGTACGACGGCCTGACCGGCCTGCCGAACCGGGTGCTGTTCCTCGACCGGCTCGCCGCGTCCCTGTCGCGGGCCAAGCGCCATCCAGGGCACCTCTTCGCCGTCCTCTTCCTCGACCTGGACCGCTTCAAGCTCGTCAACGACAGCCTCGGGCACGCCGTCGGCGACCAGTTGCTGATCGAAGCGGCGCGGCGCCTGGAGGGGTGCGTCCGCCTGGGCGACACCGTCGCCCGCATGGGCGGCGACGAGTTCGCGATCCTGCTGGAGGAGGTCGGGGACGTCAGCGACGCCACCCGGGTGGCGGCCCGCATCCACGAGAAGCTGTCGGCCCCCTGCGACCTCGGCGGCCGGCAGGTCTTCACCTCGGCGAGCGTGGGGATCGCCCTGAGCGCCACCGGCTACGAATTCCCGGAGCGCGTGCTCCAGGACGCGGACACGGCCATGTACCGCGCCAAGAGCCTGGGCACGGCCCGTTACGAGGTGTTCGACGAGGCCATGCGCGCGCTGGCCCTGGCCCGCCTGCAGATGGAGAGCGACCTGCGGTGGACCCTGGAGCGCGGTCTGCTCGATCTCCACTACCAGCCCATCGTGTCGCTCGCCGGCGGCGAGCTGCTCGGGTTCGAGGCGCTGGTGCGCTGGACCCATCCGGAGCGCGGCCCGGTGCTCCCGGAAGTCTTCATCCCGGTCGCCGAAGAGACGGGGATGATCCTCCCCCTCGGAGCGCAGGTCCTCCGCAGGGCCTGCCGGCAGATGCGGGAGTGGATGGACCGGCTCCCGGGCGAGAAGCCCCTGCTGGTCAGCGTCAACGTCTCGGGCAAGCAGCTCGCCCAGGCCGACTTCCCGGAGCAGGTCGCGGAGGTCCTGCGCGAGACGGGCCTGCCTGCCGGAAGCCTCAAGCTGGAGATCACCGAGAGCGCGATCATCGAGAACGCCGACTCGGCCGCCGAGCTGCTGCACCGGCTCCGCGGCATGGGGGTGGGCGTCTGGCTGGACGACTTCGGCACCGGGCACGCCTCGTTCAGCTACCTCTACCGCTTCCCGATCGACACCCTGAAGATCGACCGCTCCTTCATCCAGCAGCTCGACGGGGAGGGCGCGAATTCGGAGATCACCCGGACCATCGTGCTGCTCGCCCACAGCCTCGGCCTGAACGTGATCGGCGAGGGCGTCGAAAGCTCCCGCCAGAGGGACCGGCTCCGCGACTTCGCCTGCGACAACGTGCAGGGCTTTCTCGTCTCGCACCCGCTCACCGCCGAGGCGGCCGGCGAGCTCGTCGCGGCCGGCTGGGTCGATCCGGAAACGGTGAGCGAGCGCGCCGGCCCGGTCACGGCGGTCATGCCTCCGGGAGCCCTCGAAGGCTCCGGACACGCCGAGTAACATCTCTGCGGGATCTCCCGTATTAGTACCGAACGGCCGGGCAGCCGGCCTTCTTCCAAGGGAGTGATCTCATGAGCTCACGGAGACATAACGCGAGGGCCCATGCCCTCTTCGCGTCGCTTCTCGTCCTTTCGCTCGCCCTGCCGGCGCCGGGAACGGCGGCGGCCTCTTCCCAGGAGCTGGCGGCTTATGCGGACCAGATCCTGTCCAGGAACTATCCGGCGGACGGTCCCGGGGCGGCGGCGCTGGTGGTCAAGGACGGCCAGGTGGTCCTGCGCAAGGGGTATGGCATGGCCAACCTGGAGCTGGGGGTGCCGAACCAGCCGGACATGGTCTTCGAGGTGGGATCGGTCACCAAGCAGTTCACGGCGGCGGCGATCCTCCTGCTCCAGGAGCGGGGAAAGCTGTCGGTCCAGGACGAGATGACAAAGTACCTCCCCGACTTCCCCACGCACGGGCAGAGGATCACCATCGAGCACCTGCTCACCCACACGTCGGGCATCCCGAGCTACACCGGCATGCCGGACTGGTTCACCAAGATCCGCCAGGACATGACGGTCGACCAGCTCATCGGCACCTTCCGCGGCCAGCCGCTGGAGTTCAATCCCGGGGAGCAGTGGAAGTACAACAATTCGGGGTACGCGCTCCTCGGCGCCATCATCGAGAAGGTCTCGGGCAAGAGCTACGAGCGGTTCATCGAGGACGAGATCTTCAAGCCGCTGGGGATGACCAGCTCCTATTATGGAAGCTGGTCGGACATCATCCCGAAGCGGGCCGCTGGGTATGACAAAGGGGACGACGGGTATCGCAACACCCAGTTCGTCAGCATGACCCTGCCCTACGCCGCCGGGGCGATCCTGTCCACGGTGGACGACCTCTGGAAGTGGGACCAGGCGCTCGCCGGCGGGAAGCTGCTCAAGAAGGGATCGATGGAGCCGATGTTCAAGGCGTTTCCGCTCAATTCCGGCCTGTCCACCCACTACGGCTATGGCTGGGGGGTCTTCGAGATCGAGGGCCGGCAGGCCGTCTCGCACGGCGGCGACATCAACGGCTTCCACGCCGAGCTGTTCCGCATGCCCGAGGACGGGCTGTTCATCGCCATCCTGGCGAACAACACCGGGGCCGAGCTGCGGGGCGACGCCATGGCTCTGCGGATCGCCTCGAAGATGCTGGGCAAGCCGGTCGAGGACCGCAAGACGGTGACGCTCGATCCCAAGGACCTCCAGGAGTACGCGGCGGTCTACCGCATCGGCGACGTCACGCGCTCCGTGACCTTGGAGAACGGAAAGCTGTTCGCCCAGCGCAGCGGATCGCAGAAGCTGGAGCTGGCGGCCTTGGACCGCGACCGCTTCTTCTATGTGGAGGCGGGCGGCGAGCTCGTCTTCCAGCGGGACGCCCAGGGGAAGATCTCCGGGGCGACGCTCCTCCGCACCTTCGGGCCGGACGAGCCGATGACCCGGACCGACGAGCCGTTCCCCACAGAGCGCCAGGCCGCCAAGGTCGATCCCGCGCTCTACGACGCCTACGCCGGCAAGTACGAGATGAGGCCCGGCTTCATCCTGACCATCTCCCGCGAGGGAGACCAGATCTTCGGCCAGCCCACCGGCCAGCCCAAGGCCGAGCTGTTCCCGGAGTCGGAGACCCGGTTCTTCCTGAAGGTGGTGGACGCCGAGATCGAGTTCGTGCGAGGAGCGGATGGGAAGGCCGGCGAGCTGGTGCTGCACCAGGGCGGGCGGGAGATCAAGGCGAAGCGGATCGAGTAAAGAGGCGGCCCCGGGGGCCGCTCCACAGCTCGAAAGCGTCGGGCCTGACGAGTCGTCGGCGCGCGCAACGAGTCGTCAGACGCCGCACGACGAGTCGTCAGACGCCGCGGATGACTCGTCGGACGGCACAACGACTCGTCAGGCGGCGTGACGACTCGTCAGGCCGTCTGACGACTCGTCGGACGTCGCGGATGACTCGTCAGGGCGCGCAACGACTCGTCACGGTGTCTGACGACTCGTCAGGCCGTCTGACGACTCGTCAGAGAGCCCGAAGGCTCGTTGCGGCGTCCGACGACCCGTTGTGCCGCGCGGCGATTCATTACGCCGTCCAACGACTCATCGGGGACCGCGGTCGCGGTCAGAGGGGCTAGTCGAGCTATTCGACGGAGCGCTGAGCCCCGCCGTTTCGCCGCTATCTCGTCCCGTTAGCGGCTAAACGGCCGCGAATAGCCGTTAACTCGTCCTGTTTACCGCTATCCGGTCCGGTTAACGGTTAACTCGGCCGAGATAGCCGTTAACTCGTCGAGTTAGTGGCTAACTCCTCCTGTTAACGGCTAACTCCGACGGTTTGTCGCTATCTCGCACCGTGCACGCCGAAATGCCGCGGTTGCCGGGCCTCCCTCATGAAACCCCAGCGAAACGCCTGGCACCTCTCCCCCGCGGCCCCCACCGAAGGCTATGATCCTTGGTGCCTCGGAGCTTCTTGGCGTCAGGTGGGCGCGGCTCCTGGGCCAGCCGGTCGATGTGCTGGCTGACGAGCCGCGTGTAGTCTTTGGGCAGAGTCGCGATGTCCTTGAGGGCTCGCGGGAGGATCCGGACCCTATACATCGACTCCTTGCCGGCGCAGCTCCTCTTTGGCCTGTTCCCAGGGGAGAGCCTCCTCGTCCTCGCCCACCTCGCGAAGGCGGCGGATCTCCTCGGCGTCTTCCAGATCCTCCAAGAGGGTCAGCAGTTCCTCCCAGAGGCTGTACTCGAAGACGACGGCTTTCTTGTTGCCCTCCGCATCGACCAGAAACTGTGCCTGCTGGAGTACCTGGCTGACGCTCATCGGGATCTCCTGATGCCGTTCGCGGTCATGGCTGGAATGCTAGTCCCTCACGGAAGCGCCGTCAAACCAGCGACGACCTTGGTGGGCTACTGCTTCAAAGCGGCTGGGCGGGCAGGGCCGCGTCCGCCGTCCGGCCTGGGTTTCCAGAAAGAAGTCCGAAAAAAGTGTGCGAGATTCCCGCCCTGTTTTCCGTTCTCTATAGGCTTGATGGGGAGAAGACTGCGCTATGTGCCCGACGGCGGCGCCCTGGTCCACGTCACCACCCGGACGATCCAGGGGAGATATCTCCTGCGGCCCGGCCCGGCGCTCAACGAGATCCTCGTCGGCGTCCTGGCCCGGGCCCAGAGGCTCTATCCGGTGGGAGTGTGCGCCGCGGTGGCGGCCTCCAACCACTACCACCTCGTCCTGAAGGTGGAGAGCTCGAAAAGGCTCGCCGACTTCATGGGGTACTTCAATGGCAACGCGGCGCGCGAGATCTCCCGCCTGACCGGCTGGGGAGCCCGGGTCTGGTCCCGCCGCTTCCAGGCGATCGTCATCAGCAACGAGAAGGCGGCCCAGGTCGAGGTCCTCCGTTACGTCCTCAGTCATGGGGTCAAGGAAAATCTGGTCGAGGCTCTGCGGCAGTGGCCGGGCCTCCACTGCGTCCGGGCGCTCCTCGACGGCGAGCCCCTGGTGGGTTACTGGTTCGACCGGACGAAGGAGTACGCCGCCCGCCTGCGCGGGGAAAACTTCGACCGCCTCAAGTACGCGACGCGGGAGGAGGTCATTCTGGAGCCCCTCCCCTGCTGGCAGCACCTTTCGCCGGAGACCCACCGGCAGCGCATCGCCGGCCTGGTAAGCGGGATCGAAGAGGAGGCCGCGGCCGAGCGCGAGAAGACCGGCGCCACGCCCCCGGGTCCGGCAGCCGTCTGCGCCAGGCATCCCCATGATCGTCCCAACAAGGTAAAGAAATCGCCTGCCCCGCTCTTCCACGCCGCCACTCGCCAAGTGCGCGACGAGCTCTACCGGATGTACGCGGCCTTCGTGGCCGCCTTCCGCGATGCCGCCGAAAAGCTCCGTGCCGGGGACCTGTCCGCGGTCTTCCCGCCCGGGAGCTTCCCACCCGCCTTGCCGTGGGTCGGCGGATAACGTACAGCTATCTCAGCCGCCTCCCCCGCCCCGACCACCTCCGCTCTACCTCGTCTCGCCCCGCGAGACTGGCGGAGGTGTGCCCTTTTGTCGACTCTGCGGTCGATCTGGGCTCGTCCGAGGAGGCCTCCTCCCGCCGGGAACGCCTGCCCCCCCTTCCTCCAAGCCAAAGCCAAGTCCAAATCCCGATCCGAGGCCCGACTACCGACCTCATTTCACGTACTTCTTCCACGTACTTCTTCAAGAGGAGGGTGGCACTTTCTCCCCAAGAGGAGGGTGGCACTTTCTCCCCCCGCGAACGCCTGCTCACCCCTTCCTCTAAGCCAAAGCCAAGTCCAAGTCCCGATCCGAGGCCCGACTACCGACCTGGGCCGGCCGGCAACAGCGACTCACCGCGCCCGCCGCCGACTCTACCTTTACCCCGGGACCCCCGGGGCAGGGCGAGGTGTTACCTTATGTCGGCGTTCCAGCACTCCGTAAACGGACTCGATCCGGCTCCTCACATGATGGACATAACCAGTCTGTGCCATTCAGGGCAGAGGCTTTACGGCTTCCGCCATCGGTCTTCCCTCTGGAACTTTCGCCCAAGAGAGCGGCGATATCCTTCTCAAACTGTGATTTCTCAACCTCGTACATTCCACCGCGTGGTCCTTCAAACCCGCACGTCCAAGCAGCGAGGGCTTGGCCATAACGAAGAGCGTCTCGAACAGCCGCATCATCGGCAGCCTCCAAGCCCCGGGACCCCGCAGGAAATAGCTTATGAACGAGGCCCGCCGTACACCAGTCACCCGCCCCCGCCGTGTCCCGCAACCGGGCTGCCGGAACTGCGTCGAGATGTTGCCATCTCCGAGGCCGGCTTCCGGGGACTCTGAGGCGGTAGCGGAGTCCGTCCCGACCAAGCGTTTCGATTTGCAGCCATGGGCCGGTGCTTGCTTCCAACTCTGCAGGAAGATCATGGAGTCGTTCATGAGAGTACTTAACAACATCGGCGAGTTCCCACGCTTCGCGGAATAATATGGGGTTTCCGACCGACGGCGGCTCGAACACAATCGCGGCCCCAAGTTCAGCGCACTTTTGAGCAAGCATGAGCGCACCACGAGAGAGTCGATCGAAAAAAAACACGCGGGGTGAGTCGAGTCG
>DASVEF010000191.1:0-9879 GCA_036380715.1 Thermoanaerobaculia bacterium
CTTGCCGACGTCGATGGCCGGGTCGGACGGGTTGACGCCCTGGAAGTCGATGCCGTCGAAGTTGTGCAGCGGCCCCGTCAAGGTCGGCGTGGGCGAGGTCTGATTGTCGTGACGCCGCTGCTGGACGCGCAGCGGATCTTCGGTCCAGCTCGTCGCGTTGGCGGGCTGCCTGAGCTCGATGGGCCAGCCGCGCTTGTCCGGAACGTCCTTGATCGAATCTCCGGGCTGCCACCCGCGCACCGTTGGCAGATCGCGCAGATCGCCACGGAAGAAAAACGGCTGGAAGGGACCGAGGGTGAGGGTGGACACCGGTTGTGTCGTTCCCCCGAGCTGCGCGAGCGCGGGACCCGCGGCCAGCAGGCTGGCGACGATCACCGTTGCGGCGGCTACTCCCATGACACTTCTTGCGACGATGCGGTCGAGCTGGTTCATGGTTCTCTCCGGTTGGACTTCCCTTGCGCCCTTGTGGACGGGGCCGGCTCAGTATGCGCGGCGAGAGTGCGCGCGAGCATGGGGGAAATCCCTCAGCGAGACCCGGAGCTATCCCTCAGCCCGGCTTCAGCCGTGAACCGCCGGAGAGATGCCGAGGCCTCGGGAGAGGTCGGCTTCGAGCTCCCGCCAGCCTTGGAAGCGGGCCGCGAGGGCCTCCTCGTCGGTGTCGCGGCCGGCGAGACGATAGAAGAGCTTCCAGTGGCGGCGCTCCGCGGGACCCAGATCGGCGAGGAGGTGGGCGACCTCCGGGTCTTCGATGACCTCCAGGAGACGGGTGAACCGCTCGCAGCTCCGCGCCTCGACCATGGCGCCGAACAGCAGGCGGTCGACCTTCGTCCAGGGCTCGCGGCCGAGAACGATCCGCGCCCGCAGGCTCTGGGCCCAGACATTTTTCCGTCGCCCTCCGAGCGGCCAGCCCCGCTTTCTCAGGATCGCCACCACCCGCCGGAAATGCTGCACCTCCTCGGCTGCGAGCGCCGCCGCGAGCTCGACGAGCTCGGCGTCGTCGGGATAGTAGCCGGCGAGGGACAGGGCATACATGGCGACCTGCTGCTCGCAGACCGCGTGATCGGCCAGGAACTCGGGCAGACGCGCCGCCGCGAGCTCCGCCCAGGAGCGGGGTGTCGGGTGAAGCAGAGGAAGGTCGGCGAAGACTTCGTCGAAGCCCATCCGATCGGGCGGGTCACTCTCTTTGCCGTCGGGACGCCTCATGGGCCGGATCATACCGTTTCACCGCCTTGCCTTCTGTCTCCGATGTGTTTATAGTTACTTGCACATTCAAGTGAAGGAGATTGCCGTGGCTCTTCAGGCTCTCTGCCGGCCGCGCGGCTGGCTCATCGCATCGCCCCTGCTCCTGCTTGTCCTCCAGCCGGCGCCAGTGCTCGTTGCCGAGCCCCCGCCTCCGCGCTACTACATGGTGAGCGACCTCGGCCCCGGTGACGCCTTCCGCGTCCGCAACCTACAGCTCGGCTACACGGTCGGGGCGCTTGACGAGGCCCTCTGCGGCGGCGCCGACGGCGGGCGCTTCGGGTTCTTCTGGAACGGGACGAACGGCCAGCGGAAGGCCCTCTGCCCGCTCGCGGGCGACATCGCAAGCGAGGTCTACGACCTGGAGCTCCTCGGCTACGACTCCATCCCTGGCGTATCAGTCGGCGCCGGCGGCGTCCAGCGGCCGGTGCTCTGGAACGAGCAGAGCGACGGCTCCTTCCTCCCCAGCGCGCTCCGCCTGCCGGCCGGCAGCGCGAGCGGCATCGCCTGGGGGGTCGAGCCCGGCGGCCAGGTCGTGGGCGAGGTCCAGGCCGGCGGCGAGCGGCGTGCGGCCTACTGGCCCATCCCCAGCTTCGCGCCCACGGTCTTCCCGCTTGCCGGCCCGAGCGCCGCCTATGCGGTCGCGGGCACCTCGACCAATCCGTACGCGGCCGGCCAGCACCAGGGCCGCTTCGCCCTCTGGCGCCCCAAGCTCGCTCAGGACTCCGTGAGCTACCCGCTGGGCGAGGAGCCGAGCGTCCCCTTCAGCCTCCAGGTCGATTCCTCCAACGTGGCGATGGTGGCGGGGGAGAGGGGGCCGGCCGGAAACGGCAGCGCCTTCTTCTGGCGCTCCGACACCGGCGCGACCAACCTGCCCGGCCTGGGGGGCGGCGGCAGCGCGGCCTTCGACTTCTACGCCAGTCGGATCGTCGGCACCAGCAAGCTCGCGGGCCAGCCGCGCGCCGTGCTCTGGGAAGCCGGCACGCCGTGGGACCTGAACAGACTGAAGCTGCCCACCTGCCGCGACGGCGCCCCGTCGATCTGCGCCCCCTGGGCGCTCGAGACCGCCCGCTCCACCAGCCAGGCCGGCGTGATCGTCGGCAGCGGCCTCTTCGACGGCGAACGGCACGCTTTCCTCGCCCAGCCCATCGAGATGCTCACCTGGACTGTCAAGAACTGCAGCGCGCCGGCCCAGCCGCTGTGCGTGGCCGAGCCGAAGCGGACGAGCTCCGAGCTGATCATCGAACCGTTCGAGCTCAAGAGCAATTCGACCGCCACGTCGAGCGTCGTCGAGCCGTACTCGGCGGGAGCCGAGGGCTACTGGTCCAACGACGGCATCAGCACTCCCAACGCCGCGGCCGCCTTCACCTCCTACGCCGTCTTCGATCCGGGCTCAGTCATCGCCAACCTGCCGCCCGGCCAGACCACTCTCGAGGTGCGCTTCCACTTCCAGGTGTCGGGCACCGCCGCCAGCTCCCCCAACACCAACTCGCTCGCCACGCTCAACGCGGGAGTCGCGCTGCGGCCGGCGCGCAACGCCGGCTCGTACTCCTCGGCCAGCGGCAGCATCCAGGTTTTGGAGGGCAGCACCAGCCGCTACGGCCTCTTCGCCGGCCAGGGCGCCGGCGGGGGAGACGTCGAGCTGCCGCTCGTGCTGCGGCCGTTCCAGGGGCCGATGGAGGTCCGCATCGAAGGCTCTGCGTCGGTGAGCCTGCTCGCCTCCGGCACCTTGCGCTGGGCCCGGGCCGAGGCCTCGGCCCTCTTCTGCGCCGAGGACCCGCGCTCGATCACCCTGCCGGACGGCACGCCGCTCGCCGACCTCGGCATCAAGTACACCCTCTGGCCGATCGTGCGCGATACGGAAGGCGGCTCGGGCGAAGGCGAAGAGGAGGGCGAGCGCCGCAACCCCTGCCGCAACCCGCTGAAAGAGCTGCTGGACGACACCCCGGTCTGTGACGGGCCGACCTCGCCGGCTCCCGGTCACAGCCTCCTCGTCACCGCTCCCGACGTCATCCAGCCGGCCGAGCTGGTCCAGATCGAGGCCCTGGCGTTTCCGCCGGACGGGAACCTCACCGCCACGGTGGTGAGCGGCAACGCCACGATCGAGCGGATCGGCAACTGCGCCCGCATGCCCGACGGCCGCGCCCGCTGCCCGGTGTCGGTCCGCGCCGCGGGGACGCTCGGGCCCGACGACACGGTGGTCGTGCGGCTGAGCTTCAGCTATGGCGGCTGCCGGGTCGAGGGCACGGCGACGATGATCGCCTCCCGCCTGCAGTTCGTCAATCCGGCGAGCGGCGACGCGCCGCGCATGATCGATCTCGACACGCCGGCCGGCGCCAAGCCGGTCGAGTACCTGCGGCCCGACCCCCAGATTCTGGCGCACGCGCGGTACGGCGCGCGGGTGCGCGGCTTGGCGGCCGACGGGGTGACGCCGGTCCTGTTGCGCTTCCGCGCGCCCGGGCCCGGCACGGTGACCTTCACCGTCGCCGACGACCGCGGCTCGCGCGATCCGGCGCGCGCCGGCCAGCTCGCCGATCCCCTGGCGCCCC
Organism: Thermoanaerobaculia bacterium; assembly: GCA_036380715.1. Classification (GTDB taxonomy): domain Bacteria; phylum Acidobacteriota; class Thermoanaerobaculia; order Multivoradales; family UBA5704; genus UBA5704. The sequence continues at coordinate 3,789 of DASVEF010000191.1, forward strand.
GGCCGATCGCCTACGCCAACCCGGTGACGGTCCCGGTGCAGCAGGTGGAGACCAACTCCTGGGCCTTCGCCGTGCTCACCGCGCCGCTCGACTTCGTCCGTCCCGGCATTGAGAGCGACAAGGGCCGCGGCAAGGACAATCCGCGCAAGCTCCCGGTCAAAGTGGTCTTCACGCCCCAGGGGGGCGGCTCGACGCTCACCGTGACCCGTGACCTCGACCTGGTGCGGCCGCCGGTCATGCTCATCCACGGCGTCTGGAGCAAGGCCGGGAATTGGCACTGGGGGCTGGAAGACGACGGGCGGTTCTTCGACCATTCCCACGACTACGAGGCAACCGCGGGCAGGCCGTTCCTGGTCAACGCGAAGCAGGCCTGCCGCGGCGTCGACGATGTGCTCAAAGCCCTGCGCTCGAAGCAGATCGCGGTCACCCAGGCGGACGTCTTCGGCCACAGCATGGGAGCGATCCTCACCCGCATCTATGCCGGCGGCCGTGAGTACCCGCGGAAGCGCGGCGAGTCGGAGTCCTTGACGTGCGAGTACCGCGAGCCGTCCAACTTCCGCGCCGGGACGATCCACAAATTCGTGATGATCGACTCGCCGCAGCTCGGCTCTCCCTGGGGACAGTTCATGCTGGAGCACTACTTGGTGAGGGCCGCCGCCGTCGCCATCTACGATGACCGGGTGGACGACGGCGTGCTGGAGGACCTGCAGCGCCAGGGGCCGGCGGTCCAGGCGCTGCCGGCCGTCACGCTGCCGGTGCACGCAATGCTCGGTGGGGGCGGGGGCGAGTTCGTCGAAGACTTTCTCCGCTCTCCCATTCTCTCTCCGAGGGATCTGGCGATGCTCCCAGTGCTGAAGTTCCTGGGCCTCCTCAGCCGCGAATTCGTCGACGACCAATTCTCGCCGGAGCCCGACCACGACGTGATCGTCGGCATCTGCAGCCAGCGCGCCGGCCTGCCGGAAGGCAGCCCGGCGGCGAAGATCGTCACCTCGGATCCGTACCACTCGATGCACACCCACAACACCAGCTCCCCGGCCCACAACGCCCGGGCGATCGAGCTGCTCAACGCCCCGGTGGGGTCGCCGGACTTCGCGCCGGACCTTCCGGCGCCGGGAGGCCTCTGCACGCCGTCCGCGCCGGGCGCCGCGAGCCAGGGTCTCGCCAGCCTCGGCGCCGAGGAGACGCTGGAGCCTTCCTCCACCGTCGTCGAAGGAGGGCTCGCGATCACCGCTCCCGCCCCCGGCACGCAGGTGACGGCCGGCGCAGCCGTGACCGTGCGCGTCGAAGGAGCGGCGGGCTTCACCCCCGAACGCATCCTCGTCGGCCTCGGCTCCGCCTCGGTCGAGGCGGCCGCCGCCGTCTTCAACGGCCCTGTCACCGTCCCCGACGGCGTGATGGGCGACGTCAGGATCGCCGCCCTCGGCCTCGACGCCGCCGGCCAAGTCGCCGCCGCGGCGCCGGTCGTGGTCCGCGTCGTTGCGCCGGCGGCGTTGACCGGCCTCGCCGTGCCGGACGAGCCGCTGGCGCTCTCCGCGGCCTCGCCGTCGATGGAGCTGCGGGTGACCGGCCGGTTCGCCGACGACGTCGAGCGCGACGTCACCTCGGCCGCGGCGGGCACCACCTACACCAGCACCGATCCCGCGGTCGCCACAGTCGACGCCGAAGGCAACGTGACCGCCGTCACCGCCGGCCGGGCACTGATCGAGGTCCGCAACGGCGACGCCGCGGCGATGGCCGAGGTCGCGGTGGTGAGCACGCCGGGCGACAGCGACGGCGACGGCACAGTCGGGCTCTCCGACTTCCTGGAGCTGCGCGCCTGCTGGACCGGCCCCGGCGAGGACCCGGCGTTTGAGGCGTCCTCGAACGCCTGCGTCGACACCTTCGACGCCGACGGCGACGCCGACCTCGACCGGCCGGACTACGAGGCCTTCCTCGTGCGGTACGCGGGGCCGGAGCTCGACTGCAACGCCAACGGCGAGCTCGACCTGACCGACATCGTCGATGGGGTGAGCCAGGACGCGGACGGCAACGCGGTCCCGGACGAGTGCGGGAGCTAGCCGCCTCACTCCGCAGCAGCGGCTCGCCCACCAAGCTGGACGGCTGGCGGCTCAGTTTCGCGTTGTCCAGGGGTTAGCCCCTGTACCCTGGAGGGGCTCCGCTAAAATAGGTGCCTGGCACCATCTTCCGCCGTGGTATCGTAAAAGCCTGCCCGCTTGTAGGGCAGGTAACAAGGTCCTTGGTCTACTCGGAGGCGCATCTCCCACTTCCTCCGCTCCCTCTCGAACTTCGAAGGAAACCTACCAAGATGCATGGCCGCGTTGTTGCTACCAAAGAAGTACAGCGGCTTATAGAACAAGGGGAGAAGATTCGCACGGCATTGCAACCAGTGATCGACGAGAAGACCCGCTTATACAAGGAGGCCGCGTCGGGTGGTCTCACAGCTGACTTGAGAAACGCGATCGCCCAAGTAGAGGAGAAGCTACAGGCCGGACAAGCCGAGTTGTCCCGAATCGAAACGAGGATGCTTGAGGTTTCTGGAATTCCGCTGGAGGTTATAGAAGCCTTCGAAGCAGAGGCGATCGGTGGGGACGAAATTGATCGACTGCCACGAGGTTCAGTTGTGGCTGAGAAAATCGAACCCACGGCTATGCTGAACGACTTGGCTGCGCCCGCACTCGACCGGTTGCTTCCCCTCGTCGACACCGAGTGGCTGCGAGCCGAGGGAGAGAAGGGCTACCAAGTCGAGTCAAGTCTCCTGAGCGAGCCACTCGTGCTTATCCGAGGCAACAGGGTGGAGAGCGAGCTTAAACCCATTCACCGGTTCGCGCAGAGCCTTCTGGTAACCGGCGACTTCTTGCGAGAGGAGCTAGCTTTCGACTGGTTCGCTGGAGCACTGCTCGTACCACAGATCGTTGCTCTCGGCAATTCCATAGAGGCTCTCTCCGAGGTAAGCGGCGAAGTGGATGAACGGCTCTCTGCGCTTTGGCGGTACCCGAGCGACCGGACAGACGCAACCGTCTACGAACTCCTAGTCGCCGCTGCCTGCGCACAGTACGGCCGGAGCATGGAATTCCTTACTGAGGGGAAGTCGGCGCATGGTGTCAAGACACCCGACCTGCGTGTTCACGGCTACCCCTTTCCAGTAGTGGTTGAGTGCAAACGCCGCCAAGCCCTGACGTCTGCCGATCTCCAAGAGGCCCAGCGGATGCGAGAGGTCTTCGAAGCGTTGCTGGCAGCTTGCGCGCGACGGGGCCAGTGGGGTGTGTTCAAATTGCGGCTCAGTGTCACTCCTGCAGAACTTCCAGTTCAACAAGTTGTCGACGTAGGAATGCGACAGCCGTACGCGATAGATCCGGCTGAGTACGTTGAATACGCTTGGGGCCGATTAGCATTTAATTCTCTCCCGGCTCGCTTATTCGTTCCACAGACTCGCCTATACAGCCCGAGTTTTCTATCCGCAGTATTCGGTTGGGACACGGATCTGCCGCCGCATGATGGGCTCGCGTGCCAAGTGCGCAACCCAGGGGAACTCGTCGTCACTGAGGCGCGAGACCCGCTAGCGCTAATCTGGACCAACGAGGAGCCTTCGGTATTCCGGCGCCGGGCGCGGACAGCCTCTGAACTCTTCGGTAAGGCGGTGAGCCAGATTCCCCCTGGTGAGGTTGGAGTAATCTATGTCTGCTATCAAGAAGGTGATCGCCAGAGCGTCGCGGACGACCGCACCAGGTATATGACTGAGCAGCTTCGAGAGTGGACTCATACTTGGAGCGTCATGGTGCCTATTTCGCTCATTACGCGACTTGTGCCTCGGCCACTTAATCACGGCAGTCCAGACTTGATCGAGAGCGGAATCCGCTGCGTCAGTGATGTGTACGGAAATAGTGCGTGGTTTAGAGATTTTCCCTCGATCGTGTTCACATCAGTAACATAGGTCCCTCGGCGGATACCACCTATTCACGTTCTCCGGTCCCTCTTGTCCGCTACTCGGCCACACAGGCCCTGCCGTCCGTTCCTGCCAACAGTCGGTTGTGGTTCCGCCGGGATAAAGGTAGAGTCGGCGGCGGGCGCGGTGGCTGTAGGTCGAGGGAGTCGCTGTTTCCGGCGGCTTTCGCCAGATGCCGGTGCCTCAGTCTCGGCCGTGGCTCCGTTTCCCACCGCCGCTCATCGAACCGGACGTGCGGATCTCCCGCATCCGGCTCTCGGACGGGCTTCACGAGAGGGCATGCACGGGACTTCCCTGCAGGCGCCTCTGGCGGATGTCGATCACTCCCGCTCTGCCGTGGACCTCGGAGAATCCGAATCGGCTTGTGCCGCTGACGCGCAGCTTATGCCGTCGGCAGAGGAACCGTCGAACCCTGGCCCGCACGTGCCAGCAGACCGCACTGTAGGCCTGGCCCGTGAAGCCGAAGCTGAAGTACTCGGCCCACCCGCACAGAAGCCGGTTGAGCCGGTCTTGCAGCTCGGGCCAGGGCGCTGGATTTCCCCGGACCAGCAGAGTGTTGACCTTTTCCTTGAGTCTCTTCTGCGCCTTCTTCGAGGGCCAAACCGAGATGAATCTCTTCCCGGTTTGCCAATGCCGCGTTGGGCCAAAGGTATAGCCCAGGAAGTCGAACGGCTCTTCCCGGGCCTGACAGAGGCGCGTCTTGGTGGGATGAATCGTCAGACCGAGCTTGGCCAGCCCGCGAGACACCAGCGCCAAGCTTTCTTCAGCTTGGCGGCGGCTCGCGCACAGGATGACGAAGTCATCGGCGTAAGAGACGATCTGTCCCAGCCGTTGCGACGCCCCGGTCTTTCGCCAATGGCGCAGGAGGCGGTTGATGTAGATGTTGGCCAGCAGAGGGGAGACTACACCGCCTTGGGGCGTTCCCTGTTTACTCTTCTTGCCGCCTGTCATCCGCCGGTTTCCCCTCTCGTCCCTCTCCTCCACCGGTGACTTCAGCCACAGCTTGAGCAGATGCAGGATCTTCCCGTCGGCCACCCGCCGCGCCACGCTCTGCAACAAATCGGCGTGGGGGATGGTGTCGAAGTACTTCGTCACGTCGGCGTCAACGACGTGCTCCTGGCCGCCATACAGCCGCTTCTGCACCTCGGCCAGTGCATCATGCGCACTGCGCTCCGGCCGATAGGCATAGACGTTGTCCTCGAAGTCAGCCTCGAAGATCGGCTCAATGATCAGCACGACGGCAGTCTGTGCCACCCGGTCCCGGATGGTCGGGATTCCGAGGGGGCGCTCGCCTCCGCCGGGCTTCGGGATCATCACCCGCCGCACCGGTTGGGGGCGGTAGGTCTCTTCCACCAGATCCTGCCGAAGCTCGGCCAGCCATCGGTCCACACCGTACGCTTCGATGTCCTCGAACTGGATCCCGTCGACGCCGGCCGCTCCGGCATTGGCTTTTGCCTGCCGATAGGACCGAGCCAGGGTTTCCACCCAGCACACCTTGTCGTACAGCGTGTAGAACCGAAAGTCCGGCTCCCGCTTGGCCTTCCCATAGAGCTTCTTCCGGAGTCGCTCGACACGATCGGGTTCTAGACTCATCGTCAATTCCCGGTCTCCTTCTCGTTCAGAAGCATGCCCGAACCAGGGCTCCGTCCCTCCACCGGCGTTACCCGGCTTCTTCGGTACCATGGGCCCTTCCGACTTCCATGCGGCCCGAGGCTGGCCATTTCAGACCACCCCGGTTGGTGGCTGCGACCCACCACCGCCATGGATCTCGCACGTTGCCTCAAAGACCTTCTGCGCATGCTGACCCCACTACCCCGGCTGGAGAGAACGGGTTCTTCGGTCGGTTGCTCCCCCGTCTCCAACGGCCTTCCCCTTATGGCAGGAGGGTCGGCTCCAGCGAGAAACTATCGAGGCCTGCTCAGGGTTCACGCGTGCTTTTCGGCCTGCGCATTTGCACCTCGGTTGCACCGAGGACTTCCCCAGAGGCTTCAGCCGGACGATTACTCGAGCTCGGCTGCTCCAGTGGCTACCGGGCGAACCGACAATTCCCCGGGCGGGACTTCCACCCGCTGGCCTTCGAGACCCAGGAGGTCTCTCCGTAATCTGAAGCTCAGCTCACGTCAAACCTCCTTTCGTGCCGCACTGCCA
>DASVEF010000192.1:0-5712 GCA_036380715.1 Thermoanaerobaculia bacterium
TGGGGTGGTATGTGGCGCAGTGCGGGTGCCGTGACCGCAGTGCGCTGTTCCTGGGGGTCGATGCCCTGGGCAAGCTCACCCCGGAAGATGTCGTAAGCCGTCTCGAACTCCTTCAGGGTGAGGTAGCGAGGCTGGCCTCTCCTGCCGCTTGGGTGCTCGCCGAAGTAGTAGCGGCGTTGAGCGGGGTCTCCCGTCGGGGTCTTGGCGGTGGGCGATAGGTACTTGATGAAAAACGTCTTGCGTCCGCCGCGGGTCAGCCGGAGACCGGCTGAGGGTGTGCGGCCGTGTAGGATGTCTTGCTGCGGCTGCGAGGTCCTGAGACTTCGGATGACGGCTTCCGTCAGTCGCTTGGGCATCGTCTCTTTCTCCTGTGACCCTTCGGCACTAGGGAAGTTATAGGGAAGCAGAGGAGTTGTCAACTATTAAACAGCCTGATGGTCCCTGAGAATCGGCGAGACAGCCTAAGTAGAAACCGTTGAATGGCTTACCGCAAAAATTGGGACCGCGTGAGCGCGGATGCGAAGCCCCCATACAATAGGCTACCCACTCCCCGGGAGAGGGGGAGAAAAGCAAGTCAGTTTTTCGCAGGGTTCCCCCTCTCCCGGGCGGGTGTGAGTGCGGGTGGGAGAGGGGGTTAGGGGGTGAGGGTTCGGGCGGAGGACCCGCCGCTGGTATACCATCCAGAGGATGCCCAAGGACGACCTCCACAAGCTCTTCACCGACGCCGACCTCGAAGCCGTGCGGGCGGCGGTGCGCGAGGCCGAGGCCCGGACCGCGGGCGAGATCGTGCCGTACGTGGTCGCGGCCAGCGACGTGTATGCCAACGCCCTCTGGAAGGGAGCGGCCTTCGGCGCTCTGGTCGGGCCGCTGATCGCGCTGGCGGTCTATCACCTGGAAGAGCTCTGGGGGACCCACCTGAACCTGTGGGTCTCGCTGCCCGCGGCGGCCGGAGCCGCCGCGGGCTACCTCCTGGCCGCCCTCATTCCTATCGTCCGGCGCTGGCTGGCCGGCGATGAGATCCTCGATCTGCGCACGCGCCAGCGGGCCGAGATGGCGTTCCTGGAACAGGAGGTCTTCCGCACCCGCGACCGCACGGGCATCCTCATCTTCCTGTCGCTGTTCGAGCACCGCGTGGTGGTGCTGGGCGACTCCGGCATCAACCAGCAGGTCGAGCAGCGGCAGTGGGAAGGGATCGTGGCGGACCTGGTGACGGGCATCCGCGCCGGAAGGCCGGGCGCGGCGCTCGTCGAGGCGATCCGGCAGTGCGGCGAGCTGCTGGAGCGTCACGGCGTCGCCCTGCAGCCGGGCGACCGCAACGAGCTGCCGGACGAGCTGCGCCGGGGGGACTCCTGATGCCGCAGCGCCTCTTCCTCCTGGCCTTGGCGGTCCTCCTCGCCGCGGCGCCGCTGGCCGCCCGGGACGTCCCCTATCTGAGCGGCCGGGTCGTGGATGAGGCGGGATTGATCCCGGCCGACGTCCGGCAGCGGATCGAGCAGAAGCTCGCGGCCTACGAGCAGCAGACCGGGAACCAGGTGGCCGTGCTGACCGTCGAGAGCCTCGAAGGGGACCCCGTCGAGGACTTCTCGATGCGAGTGGTTGAGACCTGGAAGCTCGGCCAGGCGGAAAAGGACAACGGCGTGCTGCTGGTCATCGCCGAGCAGGACCGCAGGATGCGGATCGAGGTGGGATACGGGCTGGAGCCCGTGCTGACCGACCTGGAGTCCGGCCGCATCGTCGACAACGTGGTCCGGCCGGCCTTCCAGGCGGGCGACTTCGGCGGCGGGATCGAACACGGTGTCGACGCCATCCTGGCCGCGCTCGGCGGGCAGGATGTGCCGGAGGAGGCGCCGGCGCCCCCGGGAGGAGGCGGAGAAGCGCCCGGCTGCTTCACCCTGATCTTCCTCTTCGTGATCGGGACGTTCTCGCTCAGCGCCATCACCAGCCCGGGTCCCCAGGGTTGGATCATGTACTTCATCCTGATGCCGTTCTTCTACTTCATTCCCTCCCTGATCTTCCCCGGCATCGGGATCGCCGCGCTGATCGCCTGGATCGTGCTGTTCCCGATCCTCAAGCTCCTGTTCGGCAGGCGGGGCGGCGGACGGCGCCGCGGCGGGGTGCGGCCCGGAGGATGGTGGTTCCCGGGAGGCGGCTTCGGTGGTGGCGGGTTCGGCGGGCGCGGAGGGGGCGGGTTCGGTGGCGGCGGCTTCTCGGGCGGTGGCGGCAGCTTCGGCGGCGGCGGCGCCTCGGGAAGCTGGTAAGGCCCTCACCCCCGGCCCCATAGGCGCTAACTTTGCCGCCGAGCGATATGCTGCATCTCCCACTGTAGAGACGCCCCGTGGGGCGTCTCCTCCTCCGGAGGTGCCCGCGGCATCGCGCGGATTGCTGGATCATGAATGGCGCCGCCGCAGGAGACGCCCCACGGGGCGTCTCTACAGTGGGGGAGGATCTACAGCGGACAGAAAGGGTGCTTGGGGGGCAAAGTTAGCGCCTATGCCCCCGGCCCCTCTCCAGAGGGAGAGGGGTGAGCTCGGCAAAAAGCAGAAGCGCCGGGAGGCCTCGCGGCCTGCCCGGCGCTCCGGTTGAATCGTCGTCGCTTTTAGCGGGTGGGCGGACGGAGCCGGTCCCGCTCGCGGCGCCACTCTTCGCGAGTGTAGGTGTCGCGGCCGACCGCGATCGACGGGTTGAACGAGCTCAGGTTGTTGACCGAGCGGAACTCCTCGGAGTCGAGGATCACCTCGACGAGCCGGACGAGCCCCTGCCGGCGCAGAGTGTCCACGTTGCCGCGGAAGCCGCGGTCGCGGTCCCACAGCTCGCGGTCGCTCATGTTGCGCTGCAGCAACCCGCGATAGAGGTCGCCCATCAGCTCGACCGCCTCGGCCTCGGACATCCGCCGGACGTCATAACGGCTCTCGTAGTCCTCCGCCAGCTCCAACGCCACCTCGCGGATCCCCGAGAGGCCATAGCGGTGGACGTGCTGAACGTCCCGGTTGAAGAGATCACCGCTCGGCTGCACGTTGAGAATGCCCCGGTAGAGCATCGCGGTCAGGTCCTGGGCGCGGCGCCAGTTGCTGTCGTTGTTGTTGCCGATCGGAGCGTCGCCGCGGACCGCCCCTTCTCCGATCTCGAACGTGATGCGGCCGTTCTGCAGGCCGCCTTTCATCTCATAGTTGCTGGTGACGTCGTACGAGAGCTGGGCCAGACCGCTGTCACCCCGGCCCCGGGCCGTCACGACCACCCAGTTGGGGCCGGTCTGGGCGATGTCGATGCGGTCGCGGCCCGCGGCCACCTCGAAGCGCGCGTGGACCGGCACCTCGACGCCCTTGCCGCTGACCAGGCCGGTGCCCACCAGGTTCACGCGGACGCTCTCGCCCACCCGAATCGGAATCGCCTCGGCCGGCTTGATCCCGTAGACGCCCGACGTGGCGCCGTTCAAGCCCTCCACGCGCGCCTGGAGCGAGATGACCTCGGTCGGATTCTGGGTTTTGCGGGGCTGCTGGATCTTTTGAGCGGCGGCCGGCAGAGAGGCCGTGAGGGCCAGCGCAGTCGCCGTAGCAATCAAGAAGGATTTCGGTTTCATTTTCTGCCTCCTATCTCAGGCGGACCTTCAGGCCCACCGAAACTCAATCACCAATCAGAGGTTGCAAACTCCCGGCCAGGGTTTCAGGCGGGAAAGTGGCGCAAATTGTCCTCTCCAGGGGACGTTTTTCAGCTCGTCGGACTGCCGAACGCCTCCAGAGCCTCGCGGATGAGGAGGTCTCCCTGCTCCGTGTATTTGGGGGAGAAATGGAACGGGATCAGCCGCTTCGCCCTTGCCTGCCGGGCCAGCAGCCCCGCCTGATGACTGGTCAGGTGGTGTTTCTCCGCGGCGCGCTCTTCCTCGTCCCGCGCGAACGTGGCCTCGATGAACAGCCAGTCGGCGTCACGGGCCAGCTCCAGGATGGCGGCGGCGTTGGCGGGGTGGTGCACCACGTCCGTGACGTAGGCGATCTTCTGCCCCGGCACGATCCGCAGGGCGTGAGTCCGCAGCTCGCCGAGCGGCACCCGCGCTTCGCGCATCCCGTCTCCGTCCTTCCAGCGGACCAGGACCGGCGTCTCGTCCGGCTCGCCCTGCGCCACCGCGGCCTTGAGCTCCCGCAGCCAGGGTCCAACGGGAAGCCCGAGCCGCTCGAGCCCGCTCTTCCAGACGTTGACGTGGAACTTCTCCTCCAGGGCGAAGCCTAGGCAGGGGATGCGGTGGTCGAGGAACGCGGTCCGCACCAGAAAGGTCTCCTCGTCGAGGAGAATCCCGGCAGGGTGCTCGGAACGAGAGGCGGGCCCGCGCCCGAACCCGGAGCGGCTGCGGAAGTCGGCCGTCCAGGCCGAGCCGTCCGGATGAGCCTCGGTGGCCCGCACCACGAATTCGCTCTCGTAGCTCTCGACCAGGTTCCAGGTGTAGGCCGCGAGCTTGTGCTCCACGCGGTCGAGGAAACCGGGAGGACCGAAGACGTGCAGGACCTTCTCCCGCCCGAGCAGCACCCGCAGCAGGGCGTCGAACCCGGAGAAGTGGTCCATGTGCGCGTGCGACACGAAGGCATGGCTGACCCGGAGGAGTTGGCGCGACGAGAGAGGAGAGAGGTCCCCCAGGTCGAAGAGGATCGCCCGCTTCTCGAACAGGAAGTCGATGTACAACCCCGGATCGCCGAACGGGTCGTTGACCAGCCGGGGATGGAAGAGCGGCTTCATCCGGATATGCTAAAGTCTCTCCAGCAAATCTGCTGTCTGGAGCTGTCCTGGAAACCAAGGGGGGCGCAAAGGAGAGACGTATGAGAAGAAGAGTCTTGCTCCTGGCGCTGGTTGGAGTCCTGTGTCTTGTCGGGATGGTCGCAATCCCGCCGGCTTCGGCCGTAGTCTACTGCGACGACTATCAAGGGCAGTACTGCGAGAGCGTCTTCATCAACCTCAACTGTACCTGGCGGGACAGCAACGTTTCGAGCTATTGCATCTGCGATCAGTTCATGTGGAACTGCCTGCAGCCTCCGGGCTGATCACCTCTCCCCGGGGCATGGACCACGTTCCTGCCCCGGGGGCTTCCCCTGAGGAGCATACGTCAGCTCCGCGCGGAACACCTCTTGCAGCCAGGCTCTGCCGGAGGGCTCGGAGAAGACGATGCCAAGGAAGTACCTGCCCACCCTCAGACTCCTGATCCTGCTGCCTGCGTTGTCCCTGCTGGCGAGCCTCGCCAACTGTCGCGGCCGCCGCGACGAGCCGGTCCGCAAGCCGCCGCCACCCGCCCAGGTCTCCAGGTTCACGCCGCCGCCCGACGGCAAGCTGACCGAAGAGCAGATCGAGCGGTTCCTCGAAGCACGTCCGCGCGAGAAGGAGATCACCGACGAAACCGGGGATCCGAAGGCCGATCTGCGAGCGGCCCGGGAGGTGGGGCAGGACCCGGCCGAGTATCAATGGGTAAAGGCGAGGATCGTGGAGGCCGTGCTCGCCCGCATCACGTCCGACTGGGACACCATGGACGCGCCGAGCCGCCGCCGGCTGCTGGAAGGCATGGAGCGGGTCAAGGACACCATCCAGGACCGGGAGGACCGGGCCGCCGTCGAGCGCGAGATCGCCCGGCTCCGCAGCTCCACCCCGGCGCCTCCGAGGACCGAAGCCCTCCGGCACAACGTGGACCTCGTCGCGCGGCACCAGGAGGAGATGCTGCGGGTCGAGGTCTGGTCCGTG
>DASVEF010000193.1:0-13916 GCA_036380715.1 Thermoanaerobaculia bacterium
GGGACAGCGGAATCCAGTCGCCGCTGAGGAAGGCGATCTCCAGGTCCTCGCCCCGGAAGCCCGGCTCGGTCTCTTCCAGGTACTGGACGAGAAGGCCGAGGGTGGAAGGCACCGAATTCCAGAAGGTGACCCGCTGGTCGATGACGAGCCGCAGGAGAGCCGCCGGATCCTGCACCTGCTCCTGGCGCACCAGCACCAGCGTGGCTCCGGCTCCCAGAGCGCCGAAGACGTCATAGACCGAAAGGTCGAAGCACACCGAGGAGACCGCCAGCACCCGGGTCTCAGGTCCCACCCGGTATTCGCGGTTGACCCAGTTGATGAGGTTGACCGCGCTGTGGTGCTCGATCATCACGCCCTTGGGCGTGCCGGTCGAGCCGGAGGTGTAGATGGTGTAGGCCAGATCCTCCGGCCGGGGCCGCAGCGACAGCGGCTCCGCCGAGTAGCTCTCCAGCGCCTCGGGCTCGAAGAGGACGATCTCGGCTTCGCAACCTTCGGGCAGCTCGTAGAACCGGTCGGCGAGGATCTTCCTCACACTGGACTGGCGCACGATGTAGCCCTTGCGGGCGGCCGGATAGTCCGGCTCCAGGGGCACGTAGGCCGCGGCGGCCTTGAGCACCGCCATCAAAACGATGAGCAGCTCTGGAGTGCGCTCGAAGCAGACGCCGACGTTGTCGCCGGGCTCGACGCCCTGGCCGAGCAGATGGCCGGCCAAGCGGTTGGCCTGCTCATCCAGCTCTCCATAGGTCAGCTCCCGGCCGGCTCCCACCACCGCCACCCGCTCGGGATGATGGACGGCCTGCTCCTCGAAGAAGCTGTGCAGCGGCCGCTCGCGCGGGTAGTCCCGGACCGTGTCGTTGTAAACCGAGACGAGCTGCTCGCGTTCCTCGGCCGACAGCAGCCCCTCGGCTCCAAGCGGAGTGTCCAGATCTCGCGCCAGCGACTCCAGGATCCGCTGGTACAGCATCACGGCGCGCTCGACGTCCGTGGCCTCGAAATGCCGCGGCGAGTACTTGATGCGGACGAACGGCGCGCTGAGAGTCGCCGAAATCTCCACGTCGAAGAGCGTGTTCGTCATCTCCTCGCTCTGGAGCTCCAGGCTTCCTGATGTGGGCCGTCCCGTCATGGGGCGGAATAGGACGTTGTCCTCGACATCCTCCATCAGGTGGAAGTCCATGAAATTGAGGATCGTGTCGAAGACCGGATTGTCGGCCGTATCCCGGGCGCCGATGATGGCGGCGATGTCGACCAGCGGGATCTCGTGTTCCTTTTCCTGAATGAGGTATTGGCCCACCCGTCGAAGCAGCGAGCGGCCGCTTTCACCTGCCCGCAGGCCCATGCGGATCGGGAATGTATTGAGGAAGCAGCCGACGATCTTGTCACCGTCCTTGACGCCAGGCCGGTCGTGGGAGACAACGCCGGTGACGACGTCCTCCTCGCCTGAGGTCAGATGCAGCAGATGGAGATGGGCGGCGAGGAAGACCGACTGGAGCGAGACGTGCAACTCGGCGGCCCGGGCGCGCAGCTCCAGGAGCAACTCGCGGTCCAGACGGCGTTGGAGGGAGCGCATACCGTAGGCGGACTTCTCGCGGGTCTTGGCCCGGTTGAAGGGCAGCTTGTTGCGGTTGCTGCCCGCGAGGGTCTCGCGCCAGAAGGATTCGGTCACAGCGGAATGGCTTCGGCCCAGGGAGATCGCCAGGTAATCCTTATAGCTGCTCTCAAGAGGCGCGAGGGCCTCGATCGCCTCCAGGTCCGGGCGCGCGCAGAGCTCGTTGAGCTCCACCCAGAAGGTCAGATTGCTCCAGCCGTCAAGGATGGCGTGGTGCCAGGTCCACACCGTGCCGTGGACATCCCCCTGCAGGCGGAAGAGCTTGAGGCGCCAGAGCCGCTCGCCGTTGAAGACGAATTTCTCGCGCAGGTCTCCGATCCGGTACTGCTCGATACGACGCCGCTGTTCCCCTGCATCGAGACCGGAGAGATCTTCGACATCCTTTGCGAAAGAGATCGTGCGGTGCACCACCTTCATCGGCTCTTCGAAGTCGTAGAGATGGAAGGTGCTGCGCAGGATGGAATGCCGCCCCACCAGGAGACCGAGGGCTCGGTAGAACCGGTCGATGTCGGGGATCGACATCAGGTAGGCGTGCTGGTCGTGGTAGATGGGCTGGTCGGGCAAGAGGAGGGAGTAATAGATCATCCCCTTCTCGATGCCGCTCAGCGGGAAGAAGTCCTCGTAGTCTGCCGGGAGCTTGGCGCGTTGCCGCTCGTCTGCGAGCACGCTCTGCTGGACGGCCTCGATCTGGGCCAGGCCGTAGGTGCGCTCCTCGGCCAGCGAGCTGCCCGAACGGATGGCGAGCCTCTCGGCCAGCGCTCCGACCGTCTGGTATTTGAAGACGTCCTGGACCTTGAGATCGGCGGAGAGCCGCTCATTGACGCGGCTGACCAGTCGGACCGCCCGGATGGAGTCACCGCCCAGATCGAAGAAGTTGTCCTCGATGCCGACACGGGGCACCCGCAGCAGCTCGGCCCAGAGGCCCGCGACGATCTGCTCGACAGGGCTGCGCGGCGCGACGTAGCCAACCGAAGGGGCTTCCGGAGCCGGCAGGGCCTTGCGATCCACCTTGCCGCTGTTGGTCAGCGGCAGCTTTTCCAGCAGCACCCATGCTGCGGGAACCATGTAATCGGGCAGCCGCACGGCCAGGTACGCCCGCAGCTCTGCAGCCGCAATCTCCTCTCGTTCCTTTGGGACGACATAGCCAACCAACTGGCGTTCCCCTCCGCCCTGTTCGCGCGCGAGGACGATCGCTTCACGAACCCCAGGATGGGAAAGCAGGACCGATTCGATCTCGCCCAGCTCGATGCGGAAGCCGCGAACTTTGACCTGATAGTCGATACGCCCTAGGAACTCGACTGCTCCGTCCGGCAGGTGGCGTGCCAGGTCTCCGGTACGGTACAACCGTTCGCCCGGGGTCTCTCCGACCGGATCGGGCACGAAGCGCTCGGCTGTCAGGTCGGACCGGTTCCAGTACCCGCGGGCGAGTTGGACGCCGCCGATGCACAGCTCGCCCGCGACGCCGATCGGCACCGGACGGAAGGCATGGTCGAGCAGGTGGATGCGGGTGTTGGCCACCGGCCGTCCGATCGGCACGGCGCCGCCCCGCCCTTCCTGGGCGCAGTCCCAGGAGGTGACATCCACCGATGCCTCGGTCGGGCCGTAGAGATTTTCAAGCCTCGCCGCAAGGCGCTCGCGGAATCGTCTGCGCAGCTCCGGCGACAGGGCCTCGCCGCTGCAGACCACCAGCCGCAGATTCGAGCAACCGGTCAGGTCCGGCTGCTCGAGGAAAGCCTGGAGCATCGAGGGTACGAAGTGCATGACCGTGACACTCTCTCCCTCGATCACTTCGGTGAGGTAATCCCCGTCACGGTGGCCTCCCGGCCGGGCCACCACCAGGCAGGCGCCCGTGATCAGAGGCCAGAAGAGCTCCCACACGGAGACGTCGAAGCTATAGGGTGTCTTTTGGAGAACGCGGTCGCCCGGGGTCAGCTCGTAGGTTTCCTGCATCCAGAGCAGCCGATTGACAATGCCGCGGTGCGGGACCATTACGCCCTTCGGGCGCCCGGTCGAGCCCGAGGTGTAGAGCACGTAGGCGAGGCTCTCGTCCCAGACCTCAGGCGCGGCGTTCACCCCTTCGATCCCCGAGCCGTCCCAGCCCGTCTCGAGGAACAGGACGTGCGCGTCCACCGGAGGGATGGTCGCGAGCAACCGCTCTTGGGCCAACAGCACCGGCACGCGGGCGTTTTCGGCGATCCAGCCGAGCCGCTCGCTCGGATACTCTGGATCGAGCGGCAGATAGCCGGCGCCGGCCTTGAGCACGCCCATCAGGGCGATCACCATCTCGGCCGACCGTTCCATCAGAACGCCCACCGCGCAATCCGGTCCCACCCCCAGCGAGCGCAGGTGGTGCGCCAGCCGGCTGGAGAGATGGTCGAGCTCTCCGTAGGTCAGGGTGCGGTCTTCGAAGATGATGGCCGGGGCCTCCGGAGCCCTGCCAGCCTGTTCGGCGAAGAGCTCGTGCAAACAGACTCCCGGCTGCCGCCAAACCGCCGTATCGTTCCAACCTAGCAGGATCTGATGGCGCTCTCCTCCGGACAGCAGCGATAGCTCGGAGAGGCGCGCTCCCGGTGTGGTCAGGACCTCTTCGATCAGCGTCCGGAAGTGGCCCAGAAGACGCCGGATAGTCGCTGGATCGAACAGATCCCGGCTGTACTCCATGTCGCCGAAGAGACCTCCGGGGAGCTCGGTCAGCGAGAGATGGAGATCGAACCGGGAAGTCCCGCTGTCCACGGGAACCGGCGCGAGGGTCAGCCCCGGGATTTCGAGCGTTCCCACCGGAGCGTTTTGCAAGACGAGCATCACCTGGAACAGCGGCGTGTGGGCCAGGCTGCGCTCCGGCTGGATCTCCTCGACCAGCTTCTCGAAGGGCAGATCCTGATGGGTATAAGCGCCCAGCGTCATCTGGCGCACCCGCTCCAGCAGCTCCGCGAAGGGGGGATCATCCGCCATCTGCGCCCGCAGAACGAGGGTATTAACGAAGAGTCCGATCAGCTTCTCGGTCTCGGTCTGATTGCGGCCGGCGATCGGCGAGCCGAGGAGAATGTCTTCGGCGTGACTGTAGCGCCGGAGGAGAGCTGCGAACAGCGAGACCAGCGTCATGAACGAAGTCACGCCCTGCTGCCTCGAGAAGGTCTCTACTCCTTCGGCGATCCGGGCCGGTAGGGCAAGCTTCTCGTGCGCTCCGCGCAGGCTTTGGATGGCCGGCCGCGGCCTGTCAGTGGGAAGGTCGAGCACATCGGGGGCGCCCGCCAACTGCTCGCGCCACCAGCGGACCTGGCTCTCCAGCGCCTCGCCGGAGAGGTGCTCCCTCTGCCAGAGCGCGAAATCGGCGTACTGGACAGGCAGCTCCGGCAATGGCGAGGCTTCGCCTGCGGCAAAAGCCCGGTAGAGCGCCGCGAGCTCGGAAATCAAGATGCCCATCGACCAGCCGTCCGAGACAATGTGATGCATGTTGAACAGCGCCACATGCCTGTCTTCGGAGAGCCGCAGCAGGGTGGTCCGGATCAGCGGTCCGCGCGACAGATCGAACGGCCGGACGGCCTGTTCGATCTTGAGCCGATAGGCCTCCTCTTTCCTTCTCCCCTCCGGCAGGCTTGAGAGATCCGCCACGAGGGGGGAGACGTCGAGAGAAGGAGCGACGATCTGGACCGGCTCTCCTTCTCCCATTACGAAGGTGGCCCGCAGCACCTCGTGACGAGCCACCACCTCGTTGAGGCTCGCCGCCAGCACCGGCCAAGAGAAACGTCCCCGGAGCTCGACAGCCAGGGGCAGACTGTAGAACGAGCTGTCCGGCTGGAGCCGGTCGAGGAACCAGAGCCGCTCCTGGGCGAAGGACAGCGGCAGCCGTTCCGGCCGGGCGCGGCGGGCGAGCGGCTGACCATAGACGGTCCGGCCCTCTCTCCTCAGCCGCTCGACCGTGACGGCCACGCCGGCGATGGTGGGCTGCTCAAAGAAGTCCGGCAGCGGCAGGTCCACCTCGAAGCGCCTTCGCACCCGGGTCAGCACCTGAATGGCGGACAGGGAGTGGCCGCCCAGGGCGAAGAAGTCGTGCCGGGTGCCGATGCCCGAAGTGCCCAGCACCTCCTCCCAGATCTCCACCAGACCCGTTTCTGTCTCGCCCTCGGGCGCCACGTAGCCGTCCGCTCCGGCCAGGTTGGCAACCTCCGGCTCGGGCAGGGCCTTGCGGTCCACCTTGCCGTTGGCCGTCAAGGGCAGCTCGGCGAGAGCCACGAAGACGTCCGGGATCATGTAGGCCGGCAGGCTCTCGGCCAGATGAGCCTTCATCGGCTCGGCCGAGGGAGCCTCGGCAGCCACCACGTAGGCGCACAAGTATCTCTGTCCCGTCCGGTCCGTTCTCGCCACCACCACGGTTTCGCGCACGGCCGGATGGCGGGAGAGCTGGCTTTCGATCTCTCCCAGCTCAATGCGGAAGCCGCGGATCTTGACCTGGTGGTCGCTCCGGCCGAGGAACTCGATCTCGCCTTCCGGCAGCATCCGACCCAGGTCGCCCGTGCGGTACAGGCGCGCTCCCGGCCGGCCGGCGAACGGATCGGGCACGTAGGAAGCCGCCGTCTTCTGTGCGTCTCCCGCATAGCCGCGAGCCACGCCGAGGCCGCCGATGTAGAGGTCGCCCACCACTCCGGGCGGCACCAGTTCCAAGCTCCGGTCGAGGACGTAGAAAGCGTTGTTGTCCAGCGGTTTTCCGTAGGGGATGCTCACCCAGGCCGGGTCGATCTCTCCGATGGGGTGGAAGATGGACCAGACCGTCGCCTCGGTGGCGCCTCCCAGGCTGACCAGACGCAAGTTGGGGAAGAACCGCCGCGCTCTCTCGGGCAGGGACAGCGGAATCCAGTCGCCGCTGAGGAAGGCGATCTCCAGGTCCTCGCCCCGGAAGCCCGGCTCGGTCTCCTCCAGGTACTGGACGAGAAGGCCGAGGGTGGAAGGCACCGAATTCCAGAAGGTGACCCGCTGGTCGAGCACGAGCCGCAGGAGAGCCGCCGGGTCCTGCACCTGCTCCTGGCGCGCCAGCACCAGCGTGGCTCCGGCTCCCAGAGCGCCGAAGACGTCATAGACCGAAAGGTCGAAGCACACCGAGGAGACCGCCAGCACCCGAGTCTCAGGCCCCACCTGGTGCTCGCGATTGACCCAGCTGATGAGGTTGACCGCGCTGTGATGCTCGATCATCACGCCCTTGGGCGTGCCGGTCGAGCCGGAGGTGTAGATGGTGTAGGCCAGATCCTCCGGCCGGGGCCGCAGCGACAGCGGCTCCGCCGAGTAGCTCTCCAGCGCCTCGGGCTCGAAGAGAACGATCTCGGCCGCGCAGCCTTCGGGCAGCTCGTAGAACCGGTCGGCGAGGATCTTCCTCACGCTGGACTGGCGCACGATGTAGCCCTTGCGGGCGGCCGGGTAGTCCGGCTCCAGGGGCACGTAGGCCGCGGCCGCCTTGAGCACCGCCATCAAAGCGATGAGCAGCTCTGGAGTGCGCTCGAAGCAGACGCCGACGTTGTCGCCGGGCTCGACGCCCTGGCCGAGCAGATGGCGGGCCAGGCGGTTGGCCTGCTCATCCAGCTCTCCATAGGTCAGTTCCCGGCCGGCTCCCACGACCGCCACCCGTTCGGGATGATGGACGGCCTGCTCCTCGAAGAAGCTGTGCAGCGGCCGCTCGCGCGGGTATTCCCGGACCGTGTTGTTGTAAACCGAGACGAGCTGCTCGCGCTCCTCGGTCGACAGCAGGCTCTCGGTCCCGAGCGGAGCGTCTACATCGCGGGCCAGAGCTTCGAGAACGCGCTCATACAAGCCCACGGCGCGCTCGATGTCGATTCTCTCGAAGTGGCGAGGAGAGTACTTGATCCTGGCGTTGAATCGGCCCAGAGTCGCCGAAACCTCGAGGTCGAACAGCGTGTTCGTCATCTCGTTGCGTTCCAGGTTGAAGCCACCCTGGATGGAGCGTGAGGCCTCAGGCCGGAAGACGATGCTCTGTTCCATGTCTTCCACCACGTGGAAGTCCATGAAATTGAGAAGGGTGTCGAAGATCGGGTTATCCACCGTCTCCCGCGCGGCTCCGACAATTGTGGCAATATCGGCCAATGGGATCTCGTGCTCTTTCTCGGCGGCGAGATAGCGGCTGGCACGAGCGACTAGAGACCGCCCGTTCTCGTCCGGCGGGATCCGCAGCCGGATGGGGACGGTATTGAGGAAGCAGCCGATGATCTTGTCACCGTCCGGGATCCCTGGCCGGTCGTGGGAGACCAGTCCCGTTACCACGTCCTCCTCGCCCGAGGTGATGTGGAGCAGGTAGATGTGGGCGGCCAGGCAGACAGCCTGGAGTGAGGTATTGAGCTCGGACGCTCGTGAGCGGAGAGTTGCCAGAAGAGCGCTCCCCAGCGGGCGGTCGATCGAGGGCATGCCGAAGCTGAACCTCTCCCGGGCCTTGGAGCGGTTGAAGGGCAGTTTGTTGCGCGCGACGCCGGCCAAGGTCTCCCGCCAGAAGGCTTCTGTTGCCGGCGACTGTCCTCGTCCTAGGGTGATCGCTACGTAATCCTTATAGCTGCTCGCGAGTGCCGGCAGGGCCTCGATCTCGCAGAGATCCGGCCGCGAGTAGAGATCGTTCATCTCGACCCACAGGCTCAGGTTGCTCCAGCCTTCGAGAATGGCGTGGTGCCAGGTCCAGACAGTGCAGTACAGGCCTTCCCGCAGCTTGAAGAGCTTGAGTCGCCACAGGAGCTCACCGTTGAAGATGAACTTGTCATGGAGGTCATGGCTCCGGTATCTCTCGACCGTACGCCCCTGCTCGCTTGTGGGAAGGGCCGAGAGATCCTCAATTTCCCGGTTCACCCGGACCCTGGGATGAACCACTTTCATCGGCTCTTCGAAATCGTAGAGGTGGAAGGTGCTCCGCAGGATGGGATGGCGTCCAATCAGGAGCTCGAAGGCCTGGAAGAATGCCTCGATGTCACCGATCGAAAGGAAGTACGCATACTGATCGTGATAGACGGGTTGATCCGGCATCAGCAGGGAGTAATAGACCATCCCCTTTTCGATGCCGCTCAGCGGGAAGAAGTCCTCGTAATCCGTCGGGAGCTTGGCTTCCTGCTGCTTGTCAGTGAGTACCTTCCGCTGCAGCCGCTCGATCTCGGCGAGGCCGGCAGCGCGCTCTTCGGTGAGCGACTTTCCGGGCCGTATCGCCAGCCGCTGAACCAGGGAAGTTATAGATTGGTGCTTGAAGATATCCTGAACGCGGAGGTCGCCGGCGAGTCGGGAGTTGATGCGGCTAACCAGTCGCACCGCCTTCATCGAATCGCCACCCAGGGCAAAGAAGTTATCTTCCACTCCTACTCGTTCCACCCGGAGCAATTCGGCCCAGATTCCGGCCAGAGCCTCCTCAGTTGGGTTGCGGGGGGCCACAAAAGCTCCTTCCGCATTCCACTCCGGCGCAGGGAGCGCCTTGCGGTCGACCTTGCCGTTGGGGCTGAGCGGCAACGCCTCTAGAATTACGAAAGCGGCCGGCACCATGTATTCCATGACTCGGTCCTGCAGATGCTCGCGAAGCTCCGGGGGCGACAGCTCTTTCTGCGTGGCGGGAATTACGTACGCCACCAGCCGCCGGTCTCCGGGCGCATCCTCGCGGACCAGCACTACCGACTCGCGAACGCCGGGATGGGTCATCAGCGCCGCCTCGATCTCGCCGAGCTCGATACGGAGCCCGCGGATCTTGATTTGGTAGTCGCTCCGGCCGAGGTACTCAACTGTACCGTCGGAACGCCAGCGCGCGAGGTCGCCTGTCTTATAGAAGCGCGAGCCCGGCTCTCCGAGGGTGTCAGGCACGAATCGCTCGGCGGTCAGGTCCGGCCGGCCGAAGTAGCCGCGGCCGACCTGCACTCCTCCAATGTGGAGCTCCCCGGGCACTCCCTGCGGCACCGGATTGAGATCGCGATCCAGCAAGTGGATCCGGGTGTTGGAGACCGGCCGGCCGATCGGGATCGAGGTGCCGGGCTTTCCAGGCACGCACGGCCATGCCGTGACGTCGATGGCGGCCTCGGTGGGACCGTAGAGATTGTGCAGCTCGACGCCTGCGGGAAGCTTGGCAAAGAAGCGTTCCACGAGAGCCGGCGGCAGGGCCTCGCCGCTCGCGATCACACGGCGGAGGCTGGTGAGTGCCTCGAGTCCGGGCTCCTCGAGCAAGGCTTGGAGCATCGAAGGGACAAAGTGGAGGGTGGTGATCGACTCCTCAGCGATCGTCCGGATCAGGTAGGCAGGATCCTGGTGGCCGCCTGGAATTGCCATCACCAGTCGAGCGCCTGTTAGGAGCGGCCAAAAGAACTCCCAGACCGAGACGTCGAAGCTGAATGGCGTCTTCTGCAACACGCGGTCGGAGATATCGAGCCGGTAAGCATCCTGCATCCAGAGAAGGCGGTTGACGACGCCACGGTGCGTGTTCATCGCGCCCTTCGGCCGGCCTGTCGATCCGGAGGTGAAGATCACATAGGCGAGCCCGCCAGGGTAGGTGACCCGGTCTGGATTCCCGGTGCTTTCCCCTGAGATCACCCTCCAGCCAGTGTCGAGCGGGAGGACCCGCGCGCCGCTCTCGGCAAGTAGCGAGGAAAGCCTGTCTCGGAGCCTGCTCTGCGTCAGGAAGACCGGGGGTACCAGCCCATGAAATGCGTCTTCCACGACCGCGGCGAGGCGATCCTTGGGATATCCGGGGTCCAGGGGCACGTAGGCTGCGCCCGCCTTGAGCACACTCATCAGAGCCACGACCAGCTCATTGGAGCGCTCCATGGCGACGCCTACCGGCGCTTCGGGCACTACGCCGAGCTTGCGCAGGTGGTGAGCAAGCTGGCTTGCCCGGGCGTTGAGCTCCCGATAGGTGAGAGACTCGTCTCCGGATGTAACCGCAACTGCGTCGGGAGTCTTCTCCACCTGAGATTCGAACAGGTGGTGGAGGCATGCGGCCGGGTACTCCGCCGTCGAATCGTTCCACTCCAGTAGAACTTGGGAGCGCTCCGGCTCACTCATCGCCGGCAGCTCCGACAGGCGGCGACCGGAATCGGTGGAGACTCCCGTGAGCAGGGCGCGGAAATGCGTCAGCAGGCGCAGGACCGTCGGACGATCGAACAGGTCGACGTTGTAGTCGAGCGTACCGCTGAGCGAGTTGCCTGCCTCGAACATCGAGAAGGTGATATCGAACTGCGAGACACCGATCTCGACAGGCCACGGCTCGAGAGTGATCGCCTGGGAAGTGGCCGGCCGCCGTAGCGGCTGGTTCAGAAGCTGGAAGACCACTTGGAAGATCGGGGCATGGCTCAGCGACCGCTCGGGCTGCAGGGCATCCACCAAGCGATCGAACGGCAAGTCCTGGTGGTCGTAGGCGCCGAGGGTGGCCTGTCGAACGTGCCCCAGCAACTCGCGGAACGTTGGATCGCCCGACAAGTTGGTCCGGAGCGCAAGAGTGTTGACGAAGAACCCGATCAGCCCCTCGGTCTCCTGCTGCGTCCGGTTGGCGATCGGCATGCCGATCACGATGTCGTCCTGTCCGCTGTGGCGATAGAGCAGAGTCTGGAACGCGGCGAGGAGCGCCATGAACGAGGAAGCTCCCGCTTCCATGGCGACGCGGGAGAGAGCGGGTGCCAGATCGGCGGGCAAAGCGAGGCGCTCCGTGGCGCCGCGGTAGGTCTGGACCACCGGGCGCGGGCGATCCGTCGGCAGGCGCAGAACGGAAGGCGCGCCAGCGAGCCGGCCCGTCCAGTAGGAGAGCTGCTCCAGGAGCGCTCCACCCTCCAGCCAGCGGCGGTGCCAGATCGCGTAATCAGGGAACTGAATCGACAGCTCAGGAAGAGGCGGGGGAGATCCCGCCGTCAAGGCGTTGTAGATCGGGATCAGCTCCGAGAAGGCTACCTGGAACGACCAGCCGTCGGAGATGATGTGGTGCATCACGACGGTGAGCGCGTGCTCGCGGTCGGCAAGGTGCAGCAGTGCGACGCGGAGCAGCGGGCCCCGGGCGAGATCGAAAGGCTGTCGCCCAAGGCGCCTCGACTGTCGGCGCGCCTCCGCGCCGCGAAGGTCTTCCGGGAGGGCCGAGAGATCGATGACCGGGACCTGGAGATCGAGATGGGGGGAGACGATCTGTACCGGCCGGCCAGCGGGAGCGGCAAAGATTGTCCGCAGAGATTCGTGGCGGCGAACGATCTCGTTCCACGCCTGCTCCAGGATCAACAGGTCGACGGGACCGAAGAGCCGGTAGGAGGTGGCAATATTGTAGAAGGGGTTTTCGGGCTCGAGCTGGTCGAGAAACCAGAGCCTCTCCTGGGGAAACGAGAGGGGCAACTCGATAAGTCCTGCCGGTCGCGGCTGGAGTGGCGGACGCGCAATTCCAGAAAGCTCCGAAACCTTGACGGCCAGCTCCGCGATCGTGGGGCTCTCGAAAAGGACGCTCAGCGGCAGCTCGACTCCTTCCTGAGCACGCAACCGCGCCATCAGCTGGGTGCCGAGCAGGGAGTGTCCCCCCAGCTCGAAGAAGTTGTCGTGAATACCAATCGGCTCGAATCCCAAGAGGATTTGCCACAGGGTTGCCAGCCGGGCCTCGGCTGAAGTCGTCGGAGCCACATAGGGATTGGGCAACGCGGGGCGCTGGTGCCGCGCTCTGGCGCCCGCCGGTACGGGTGGAGCGATCTGTGCGGAAACCGCTGCCTTCCACTCTCCCGAACCTTTGGAGACCTCGGGACTCGGGAGGGCGGCGCTCCTGCCGTTCCGCGGAGGTGGATCGATCCAGAAAAGCTTGCGCTCGAACGGATAGGTGGGCAGCGGCAGTCGCCGGCGCCGCTCGTCCGAGTAGAAGCCGTGCCAATCGATCTCGACTCCCGCCAACCAGAGCTTGCCCAGCGTGCCCAGCAGATGGATCTGGTCCGGTTGACCGTCCTGCGCGTGCGGCAACGAAGAGACAGCCATGCCGCCA
The DNA here is from genome assembly GCA_036380715.1 of Thermoanaerobaculia bacterium. Classification (GTDB taxonomy): domain Bacteria; phylum Acidobacteriota; class Thermoanaerobaculia; order Multivoradales; family UBA5704; genus UBA5704. The sequence goes on from DASVEF010000193.1 coordinate 12,561, forward strand.
GGGTTCGCCGGATGCTGCAACGCCAGAGTGGCAAGGCCCTGCCCGGGGCCGATTTCGAGGAGAACCCGGCCCGGTTCGGACCAGAGCGCCTCGATAGCCTCTCCGAAACGGACCGTGCCACGGAGATGCCGCGACCAGTAGCGCGGATCGGTGGCCGCTTCAGCCTCCATCCAGGTGCCGGTCAGGTTCGACAGCAGAGGAATCTTCGGCGGCGCGAGCCGGATCCGGCCGGCGATTTCAGACACGGTGGCCTGGATCGGCTCCATCATCCGCGAGTGAAACGCATGGGTGGTGGGCAGGCGCCGGGAAGCGATCTCCGCCTCAGAGAGCCGCCGTTCCAGGTCGGCTACCGCTTCGACCGGACCGGAGATGACGCTGACTCCCGGTCCATTGACCGCCGCGATAGTGAGATCGGGGCCGAGCTCCGCTTGCGCGCTGGCTTCAGAGAGCGGCACCGCGAGCATGGCGCCGGCCGGCAGATCGGTGATGAGCCGGGCGCGTTGCGCGACCAGGACGGCCGCGTCTTCCAGGCTGAGCACTCCCGCGAGGCAGGCTGCCGTGTACTCACCCAGACTGTAGCCCGCGAGCGCCTGAGGCCGGACCCCCCACGACATCCAGAGGCGGGCCAGAGCCCAGCTCAAGGCGAACACCGCCGGCTGGGCGATGTGAGTGGGGTCGAGAGGGCTTTGCGGAATCGGGGAGCCATTGCCTCCACGGCCCAGCATGGCCCGCAGGTCTATCCCGCCGGTCTTCTCCCGGACTGCTTCGGCGAAGATCGTCTCCCGGATGTCGATCCCAAGATGTGGCAGGAGGAGCTCGGCGCAGCGGTCGAGCTCTTCGCGGAAGACTCTCTCTGTCCGGTAGATCCCTCGGGCCATGCCGGCGTAGTGGTCGCCGACTCCGGAGAGCAGGAAAGCGATCGGCTTCTCGCCGGGCTCCTGACGCGAGGTCCAAACGCGCCGTGGATCGCGGGATGCCAGGGCGGCGGCGGCGGCGCGAGGATCGGAGGCGATCAGGACGCGCCGATGGGAGAACCCGACGCGGCCGACGTGCAGCGTAAACGCGACATCTGCGAGGCTCTGGTCGGGATGGCTCGCCAGGTGATCCGCCAGCTCGTCGGTCGCTCTCTCGAGAGCCTCGGCGCTGCGCGCGGACAGCGACAGGATCTGCCATTCTCGCGAAGGACCAGACGGCGCGGCCGTCGGGGCTTCCTCAAGGATCAGATGGGCATTGGTGCCGCCAATTCCAAAGGCGCTCACGCCCGCGCGCCGCGGCGTGCCGTTCGCCGGCCATTCCGCGAGCCGCGAGGCGACGTAGAACGGGCTCGATTCGAAGTCGATCTGGGGGTTCGGGGTC
>DASVEF010000194.1:0-24325 GCA_036380715.1 Thermoanaerobaculia bacterium
TTCGGCCTTCGTCATACGGGCCAACAACGGTGTGCTGGCGCTCGCCTTCGACGGTTCCGGCAGGCTGGGCGCCGTCGCCATGGTCACCGGCGGCGGCTCGGTCCACCTGATCGTCGATGTCAATGGCTACTTCGAGTGACAGTTCCTTGCCGGAAACAATGTTCCGGCGGCCTGAACCGCCCTTGCTCCGACTTTTTACAAAGCTCCAGCGCGCTGAAGACAGCTCCGGCGGCTTTCAACATTGTTGAACGCCGTTAAAGGTCCGCGCCGCGCGTTTCAACAATGTTCTACGCCGGTTTTCGGCGAAAAAACGGCCGGACACAATGTTTTCGCTCGCTAACTGCCGGTAAAACGCCGTTTCGGGCAGAAAACGCCGGGTACAGGGGTGTACCTGGGAATCGGCGAGAAAAAAAGACAGGTACAGGGTGTACCCGACCTTTTCCGCCGTTACTTGACGGATACAAGAGTGTACCCGGCTTTTTACGCCGCGGAACGCTCTCCCGACAGACGATTCGAGAAAAAACGGCTTCCACCGGCGGGGCGGAGCTTCCCCAGGAACGCTGGCCCGCCGGCGTCTCGCCGGCCGAAGGTCTACTTGACGACCTCGCCCTCCCACTCGTCGACTGCCTTGCTCGGCGACGGAGAGGGCTCGGACGAGGTTGCTTTGAGGATGTCGCTGTCCCATTCGCTGACAGCCTGTTCGGTGATGGGGAGAGTACCGAAGAGGAAGGCGAGGACGGGGATCCAGATCCAGGCGAAGCGGAGGGCGCCGTTCACGGGCATCAGTCGTCTCCTTTCAAGTCCGAAAGCTCTGAGCGCTGGGCTCGGGATGAAGAGGAATACGTTCTGCGGGGAAAGAGGTTGCAGGAACGGAATCTCCAAGGGCCGGAGCCCTCCGCGAGATTTCGAGCCCCCGTTCGGAGTGACGCTGCACGCGATGAGAGAGGCGTTGTCCGCGTCTAGCGGCATCCGGATCGCGTTCAACGAGACGCTGCACGCGTGCAACGGTACTCTGAACGCGATCCGAGAGGCGTTGCACGCAGGTGGCAAAGCGCTGGCCGTATACAGCGTGTCCCTGTTCGAATGAAGAAAGAGCCTCGATGCGTGCAGCGTGTCGTGATCCGCGTGCGATGCGACGCTGATCTCGTGCAGCGGCGTCCAAACCGCGTTGAACGAGACGCTCTGCGCGTGCAACGGTCTTCGGATCACGATCCGAGAGGCGCTACGCGCAGGCACCAAGGCGGTGGCCGCATACAGCGTGCCACGGGTCGAATCAGGAAAGAGCCTCGATGCGTGCAGCGTGTCGTGATCCGCGTGCGATGCGACGCAGATCGCGTGCAGCGGCATCCAGACCTCGTTGCATGAGACGCTCCGCGCGTGCAACGGTCTTCGGATCACGATTCGAGAGGCGCCAGGCGCAGGCAACAAGGCTCTCGCCGTGTACAGCGTGCCGTTGCTCGCGTGCAGAAAGATCTCGGATGCGTACAGCGCGACGCTCGAAGCGTGCAGCGAGATCGTAATCGCGTACCATGCGACCCCAGACGCTTACGCTGAGGCTCCCCTCTGAGGCAACCCTTTGCAGGACCAAGCCGTGCTCAAGCCGAATCCTTCATCCGGCGCGGAGGCCTCGCCTCCTCAGGGCGCGAAGACGGCGGGTGTGAACCAGTGGCGGCGGTAGTATTCCCCGACCCGCTCGAAGATGTCCGCCATCGCCGTCCCGCGAGCGAGAGCGCCCTGAAAGACGAGCCATGCGGCGAGAGCGTCCTTGTGCAGTCCGCAGCTCGCCATGATCGAGTAGCACTCCGCCGCGAGTTGCGCCGCCCGCTCGGGCTCTCCCTTCCCGACGAGCACCTGCGCCAAGTCGATCGTGACCAGCACCACCTCCTGATTGAGGTTCCGGGCGCGGAATTCGTCCCAGAGCTGCCGGAAGATGCTCTCGGCTTCCTTGTGCTCCCCGAGCCTGTAGGCGATCTTGCCTTCGATCCAGTGCAGGCGCAGGTGCGTCAAGTCGTCCCAGAACTCCTTGGAGAGAGGTCGGACGTGCTCCAGGATCGCGAGCGCTTCTTCAGGCTGGCCGTTCTCCGTCAGGAAGAGCGCGAGGTCGTGCTGCATGTACATTTTGAGCCACGGTTCCCTTGAGGGATCAACGAGGGATAGCGCCTTCTTGATGTGGGCGATGCCTCGCTCCGGGTCCACATACCCGATCACGTCTCCCATCTGGAAGAGGGTGCGTCCCTGGCCGTGAGTATCACCGGCTTTCCGGTAGAGCTGGAACGCCTCTTCGAGGGCAGACTCTGCGGTCTCAAACTCCCCGATGTCTTTGATGTACGAAGCTTCGAGGCTCAGAAGCCGTGCCTCCTCAGCCGGGTCTCCCGTCCCATTCTCCAGGATGCGCCACGCTTCATTGAAAGCGCGGCGGGCACCCTCGAAGTCGCTGGCGATCCGCTTCGCGTTTCCGAGTGCGCCCCATGCGGCAGCCTGAAGGTCGGCAACGAGCTTGTCGCCGACCACGGCCGGGTCAAGCCGCTCGGCCACAAGGATTGCGAGGCGGACGACATCGACCGCCTCCGCCGGCTCCCTGCGGCTGTACCAGCGGCTCACTTCAAGGAGACGGTCATAGAGGCCAAAGGTGTGGAAGCGCGGGTCGGACTCCACGAGAACAAAGCGGGCCTGGGGACTCATAGGCTTGAGCAGCGACCACTGCGCCCATCCCCGAAGCTTCTCCCGCGCGAGCCGCTGTTCCTCTTCGCTCACGGAGGCGAGCGCCCGGGCAAAGACCTCCTCATAGGCCTGCTCCCATCCGGCCTTCCCGCTCGTCCTCAAGGACGTGAAGAGGCCGCTCTGGGTCGTGACGCGGTATGCCATCTCCGAGCATTGCGGACACCCGCTCGAGAGATGCCGCACGACCTGCTGGGCCTCCTGCTTCGACACCTCCACGCGAAGAAACTGCTCCAACAGCTCCTCTGAGATGTGCCACTCGGCCATGGGATCCTCCCTCATGTTCTCTGCTTCCGCGATATCTTACTTCAAGAACATAGCCGGCGGAAGACAAAAAGACCGCCGACACATGCCGGCGGTCTTTCAGAGGGAGGCGGGAACAGTCTGCTAGCCGTTCGGGTCCTGACCAGCTCGGCCGTCCGTCTCGCCTTCGGAGGGAGGCGAGGACGTTGTTCCAGAGTCCGGCGTGGGAGATCCGTCGGGATCCATGCCTGCGCGGGTCTGGTCGAACGCCAGCAGAAACTCGCTGAGAGCCTGCCAGAGAAAGGCAAAGACGCCGTGGACCTCTCCGAACGTCCGGGACGGCTCGCGCCCGGCGGCGAAGGCAGGTGAGGCGGACAGGAGAGCGGCGACGAGCAACACGGATGCGAGGCCCCGTTTGCTTCGGCTCATAGGAAACCCCTTCCTGAACGGCGTCCGCTCCGGTCCCGCCACGGGAAGGAAGGGCCGTTCTTGCCCTTACAGTGCAGCGGGATCGGGTGATCCGGGCGAAAATTGCCGAAAGAGGTAAGATGTCGTCGCGTGCGGCGTAGCTTTTTCGGGTGGGCATTCTTCGCCTCAACCCTGCACCCCTACTCCCGGCTGTTCAGCTCGTGAGACAATGAGGCATCGCTCCGGGTGCGGCAGGCCATCTCAGCTGCCGGGAAGGCGGAGGAAATCTTCGGTGAGGTGGGAGATCAAAGCTCGTCGAAGCCTATCCTCTTCGTGCGCCCCAGTCATGAAATCCGGCAAAGCGCTAGGCTGTCGTCAAGCGGCAGGTTCCCACTGGAGCGACAGCTTTTTCCGGCGAGCCGCGCAATCCCGTAGGTACAGGTTGATCAAGGTCTGGTAGGGAATCCCCATCTCGTTCGCCAAAGCATGAAAGTACTCGAGGGTCGATTCATCAACCCGGATCGTGACCTGTTTCTTGAGTCGTTTCGCGTAAGGATTCTTCTGGGCCTCTGAAAAGTCGTAGTGCTCTCTCATCGTGTCCACCTGCGGTTGTACAGGGCTCGCTCCTCCGGGTTGGCTTTGCGAGCCGATATGGTTCGGATTCACCCCTCCTCCCGCATCCCCACCTTCACACAAGCCTTTCCCAGATAGATCTCATCTCCCGCCTGCAACCGCACCCCTCGCCGGTCCTGGCCGCTGACTTCTATGGAGCGGCCTTCGCGGAGGATGCGGGTGGCGGAGGCTCCGGGCTCGCGGCGGAGGCGGTATTCGCGGGCGGTTTCGTCCCAGACGATGCGGGCCTGCTCTCGGGATACGGTCTCGTTGATGTCTCCTTCTTCCTGGAAGGCCACGTCGTTGCGGCGCTTGAGGCGCTCGTGCTCGTCCATGACTTCCTGGAGACGGCCGATCATCACGCGGTCGGGCGAGGTGAAGGTGTAGACCCGCTGGGTCGCGGTTCCCTTAAGGACGGTCAGCTCCAGGAGCGGGCGGGCGGAACGGGTGGAGGAGCCTGCGGCGGCCCCTTCGGCGCGCTGGTATTCGATGTGGAAGCGGCGCTCTCCGAAGGATTCGGAAGGCTGGTCGGTGATGATGACTTCGACGTCCAGGTCCGGTGGGGCTTTGGCGCCGAGGTCGGTCAGTCTGTCGGTGACGTCGCGGCGCAGATCCCAGGCGTCGTGAACGATGGCGTCGAGCTCTTCGCGCTCCTGCGGGCCGGCGGCCAGCAGGTGGATCTTCACGCGGTTGTAGGGGAAGAGGCGCTTGCCGGCTCCGGCGGAGACTACGCGTGAGCCGACTTCTTCGAGGATACCGCGGCGGATCTCCAGCGGCTCCGTTCCCTTCATGTACGGCTTGAGCAGGTCTTTCATCCGGTCCAGGAAGCTGGTCATGGCTGTGTGTCTCCGGCCGCGGGTGGCTGCGCCTGGAAGAGGCCGAGCTCCGCGGCGGCGCGCACGATTTCGCCCGCGGCGGGCGCGGCGAGCCGGCCGCCGTAGCCGCCGTGCTCGACGATCACGCTGAAGGCGATCCGGCGCTGGCCCTGCTGGACATCATACGGCGCGAAGCCGATGAACCAGGAGTGCGAACGCTTGCCCTGGACTTCGGCCGTGCCGGTCTTGCCGGCAATCCCCGGCTGGATCTCCCGCAGGTAGGACGCTGTGCCCGCGGTCACCACGCGGCGCATGGAGCGCGCGAGGAGCAGCGTCGGCCCTGCGGACTGAAGGATCGTCTTCGGCTCGGCCTGCCGGGTATTGGTCTCGTCGAGGATCCACCGCCCCTCGGCCATGGCGCCGCCGTTGGCGATGGTCGCGGCCACGCGCGCCATCTGGAACGGCGTCGCGATCACCTGGCCCTGGCCGTAGGAGGACTGGGGGAGCGACTTGGCGAGCTGCTCCGGCGTGTTCGGCCGCGCCACGGTGATCCCCAGCTCTTTGGCGGTTTCCAGCAGCGGCTCGGGACCGACTTCCAGGGTGCCGAGCTGCGCGAAGTAGGCGTTGCACGACACGCTGATCCCCTTTTCGAGGTTGACCGCGCCGTGCGGCGCCTTGACTGTGGGATCGTCGCGGATCGGCTTGCCAAATCCTCTTACCCGGTGGCCCACGCGGCCGTCGGACAGCGCCTCGCAGGGGAAGGTCTCGCGCGCCGAGGCCGGGTCTTTGCGCAGGGCGGCCATGGCGGTGACCAGCTTGAAGGTCGAGCCGGGCGGGTAGATGCCGTAGCGGGCGCGGTCGATGATCCCGGATTGCGGATCGTCCGAGGTTTCGGTTGGCAGCTTCTGCGGCCACGGATAGCTGACGCTCGCCAGCAGGTCTCCGGTGGAGGCGTCGAGCACCACGGCCGCGGCTCCGTAGCCCGCCTGCTCGGCGTATTTGCGGAGGATGTCCTCGGCGCGGAGCTGGAGCCGGACGTCGATCGACATGCGCAGGGTCTTGTCCTTCTCCAGGATGCGCTTCACGTCCGGGTGCTCCGGCCGGTGTTTGTGCCGGAGCACGGGGATCAGCTCGCCGTAGTCGAGCTGGATCAGGTCGGACATTTCGCCGGTCGGCTGCCGCACTTCCACGACCGCGGCGTAGTCGTCGTAGCCCTGGAGCCGGATGCGGGAGTCCCGCTCGGCGTAGGAGGTGTTGCTCGCGGCCCAGTTGACCCGGTTGCGCAGGTTGCCCAGAAGATGGAACGTCCGGCCGCCGAAGGGGTAGAGGCGCTGGCCGGGTTTTCCGGCCTGATCGAGTGAGACGCCGAGCCGCTCGTAGGTGGCCCGGAAGCGGTCCAGCTCCTTGGGATCGCTGGTCGCCAGCGGGATGCCGTTGCGGTCGACGATCGTGCCGCGCGGGATGTCGTCCGCGATCGCCTCCAGGCGCGGGTTGTACTGGTAGCGCCGCCAGCCGTCCGCCTGCAGGGTCAGGGCGCCTTGGGTCAGGTACTTGCGGTCCTGGAAGACCTGGACCTGGGCGGCGCGCGCCACGACCGCGACGCCGATCAGCCCCAGGGCGAGCGCGGCCCACTTCACGCCGCCGTGGAACCGCTGCGTGGCTTCGCGGCTCCCCGGCCGCGCCGAAATGGCCAGCAGCAGGCCGACGATCAGGAAGTTCGCCAGCATGGCCGAGCGGCCCGAGCTGAGGAAGGGGGAGACCACGCCGGAGAGAGGGAAGACGCCGAGCACGCCGCCGGCGATCAGGGCGATCTGAAAGCCGAGGAGGAGCGTCAGCCCGAGGGCGAGGAAGAAGCTGTAGACCCCGTTCGCCCGCAGGGCGGCGCGGAAGCCGCGCCAGAGCAGCACGGCGTAGAGCGCGAGGACCGAGAGGAGACCCAGGAAGCCCAGCTCTTCGCCGACCGCGGCGAGGACCATGTCGGTGTGGATCTCGGGCACGCGCGCGGGCTCGCCGAGCCCCAGCCCCATGCCGGTCAGCGATCCTCCGGCCATGGCCCACAGCGACTGCGCCAGGTGGTCGCCGCCGATGAAGGCGTTGTCCCAGGGGGAGAGCCACATGGAGAGCCGGCCGGAGACGGTGCGCGGGATGCCCAGCTTGTAGCCGACCCAGAAGGCGGCCACCACCAGGGCCGTGCCCAGGGCGACCATGCCCGCCCTGCCGCGCGCCACGGCGTAGAGGGAGAGGAAGAGGAAGGAGAGGATCAGCGCCGGCCCGAGGTCGCGCTGGAGGAAGAAGAAGACCAGCACGAGTCCGACCGCCGCCACGGGGGTGAGCACGTACTCGAGCTTCGGGACTTTGAGCCGGCGCGGCAGCGCTCCCATGCCGGCGCGCTTTTCCGACAGCTCGCGCAGGAATTCCCAGCGGTCGAAGAAGTAGCCGGCCAGGAAGAGGACGACCAGGATCTTCACCGCCTCCACCGGCTGGAACCCGAACAGGTTCACTTTGGCGTCGCTCCCTCCGGGGCCGCTGCCGAAGGCGATCAGCAGGATGGAGAGGACGACGGCCAGCGCCAGCGGCAGGAAGGTCATGCGGCGGATCGGCGAGCGCTCGACGTCGAGCTGGCTCCCCAGGGCCAGCAGGACGAGCCCGGCGAGGGCGCCCTGGGCGAAGGTGCGGAACAGCATCATGTCGCGCACCGGGTCGCGGATGCTGAGCATCACCATCAATCCGAGCCCGCAGAGGACGAGCAGGAGGGGGAGCAGGAGCTGGTCGCCCGGGAACCGGCGCAGGCGCAGGAAGGCGTGGACCGCCACGAATCCCGCGAGGAGGAGGCCCGCCCACATCCAGGCCTGTTTCCGGAAGTCCCCGGGGTCGCGCACGATCACGTGCGGCTTGAGCTGCCGGATCTGCGACGCCGTGAGGAGGGTCAGGGTCTCGCGGCCGGGACGGGCCTCGGCCCGCTCGCGGAAGCTCGGCAGCCGCGAGCTCTCCAGGACTTCGGAGGCCGGCACCCGGATGCGGGCCAGCTCGCCGACGTTGGGCAGCGGACCTTCCTGGAGCCGCCTCTGGATGTGGCGGGCCACGAACGACCGCTCCGCGGGCTCGTCGAAGAAGGTGAGGAACGGCAGGAGCTGCTCGGGCTGCCGCAGCTCGCCGAGGTGGACCACGCCGCCGCTGGCGAGCCCGGCCTCGACCTCCTGGAGCGGCCGGGTCACGGCCCGGTAGACGAGGAAGAGCCCGAGGAGGACGGCGAGGAGGCCGCCGGCGAGCAGCAGGGTCTCGCGGTCGCGGGGCTCCGGCCGGAGCCCCGGAATCCCGCTGAGCGTGGTGGTCTGTTGCCGGCGGCGGTCCGCGGCGGTGCTGCGAGTGACGGCCATAGCTCTCCTAGTTCCTGGTCGCCGCCCGCCGAACCCTCACCCCCTGGCCCCCTCTCCCGTCACCGGGAGAGGGGGAAATTCCGGATCGGACAGGGTGGTGGCAGCGGCGGTCGGCACGATGGCTTCTCAAAGATTCTCCTAGAAGGGGGGCGGGGTCTCCTCGGTCTCCTCCTCGATCTTTCTCTGGACTTCTTGCTGGACCTCTCTGCCCAGGACTCCCAGCAGCTCCTCGAAAACACCCGGCTGATGGATGGCGTCGAGCCGGCGCTCGACCGTGGCGAGCTGCCTCTCCGTCTCCGCGCGGTTCTTCCGCGCGTCGGCGTAGCTGGGGATCTCGTCGTAGAAGTTGATCGCCTGGATGTAGTGGTCGCGGGCGCGCTCCAGGAGCATCACCTCGTCGTCCACCTCGCGGGTCTTCTGCGCCCGGCTGTGGAATTCGAGCCCTTTCATGCGGAACCCGTCGGCGAGCATGGCCTTCTCGCGCCGGCCCAGCGGATAGCCGCGGCGGCCGAGCTCGCCGAGCGCTTTCTGCAGAGCGTCGAGATCGAAGGACTCGTAGGCGTAGACCCGCGCCAGGCCGAGGTAGGGGTCCGGCCAGGCGGGATCGCGGCGCGCGGCGTCGCGGAACCCGGCCACGGCGTCGTCGATCTTGTTGCGCGCCTCGTCCCGCTGACCCTTGGCGCGCAGCGACTGGGCCTCGATGCGGTCGAGGTGCGCCTTGGCGTAGAGCATGCGGGCGCGGGTCTCCTTGTCGTAATCGAGGTCGAGAGCGGCTTCCAGATAGTGGTGGGCCTTCTGCCAGCCGCGCTCGGTGGTCTTCGGGCTGTCGCCGCGGTAGGCGTCGAGGATGCGGTCCGCGGACGCGGTCAGCATAGTCCGCAGCTCCTCCTTGACCTCGCCGAGGCCGGACATGGGGAGGGCGAACCGGGCCGCGTTCTCGTAGCGCGCCAGGACCGCGTCGAGGTCCGGGTCCGGATCGCTGACCAGGGCGCGCTGGATCTCCCGCGCTTCGCCGCGCACCCAGAACTGCGAGCCGAGGACGGCGCCCAGGAGGACGAGGGGGAGGAGGATCAGGAAGACGAAGCCGATCCGGCTCCTCCGGCGCGGCGGCTCGGGCGGCAGGACCACCAGGGGATCGGGCGCCACGGATTCCGGCGATGCCGGCGGAGGAGGGGGAGGCGGCGGAGGCGCGGCCTCGGGCTCCACCGTGCGGCGCGTGGATCCGAGCTCCCGCCAGCCGGCCGCGGTCGCCGCTCCGTTGACCCCCCCGTTTGCGACGGTGCGCCGGGTCTGCGAGGTGTCCATGACGGCCGTGCGGTCCGGATCTTCCAGGGGACGGCTCGTGCGGCGCGTGGCGTTGAGATCGTCCCCGGCCGGCGACGCCGGAGCGCCTTCGGAAGGGAGCGGCCGGCCGTCGTGGAAGGCTTCGAGGTCCGCCCGGATCTCCGACGCGGTCTGGTAGCGCCGGGCCACGTCGAAGGCCAGGCTCCTGCGGACGATTTTCTGGAGGACGGGCGAGACCGTCTTGGGCAGGGGGGCTGGAGGCTCGCCGCGGCGGATGCGGGTCTCCAGCTCCTCGGGGTCCTGAGCGGCGAAGGGCGTCTCGCCGCTCACCATCATGTAGAGGATGACCCCCACGGCCCACAGGTCGGAGCGGAAGTCGACGCGCCCCATCTCCAGGCGCTCCGGAGGCGTGTAGGGGAGGCTGCCGAACAGGTTGACGGTGAACTTCCGGGTCTGGGAGAGGTGCTTGGCGATGCCGAAGTCGAGGACGCGGACCCGGTCCCCCTCCTGGAGACGGATGTTCTCCGGCTTGATGTCGCCGTGGACGATGCCGAAGATCCGCCGGCCGCCGACCTCGGTCGAGAACCGGTGGCAGGCCTCCAGCATCTCGCAGAGCTGGAGGGCGATGGCGACCGCGCGCTCCTCGGGGAGCGGCCCCAGGTCGAGGATCTCCGACAGATCCACGCCGGGCACGTACTCCAGGGCCACCCAGAAGAAGCCGTTGTCCTGCCCCTCCTCGTAGACCGCGGCGACCTGGGGCGCGGCCTCGGCGAGCTGCTTCTGCAGAGCGAGGCCGTTCTTCTCGGCCTCCAGCATCTCGGGATCGGTCTTCAGGGTGCGGATCAGCTTGAGCGCCACCTCGCCCTGCCGGTGGGGGTCCCAGGCGAGATAGACGTCGCCGATGGCCCCGCGGCCGAGGAAGTCGCGGATCTCGAAGCGTCCGACCTGCTGCTGCGTCAGCATCTCTCGTTCACCGGCCCCGCCGCGTCCCGGTGCTCGGCCTCTGCGGAGCGGGCGCCGGAGTCGGCGCCTCGCCCGGCTTGGGAGGCGTCCGGATCGCCTGCTCCCGTTTCAGGGAGCCGAAGGTGTTGAAAGCGAAGATCTCCTCCGCCCGCTCCAGAGAAGGCATCCAGATTCCGTGCCCGCCGTTCTCCTCGATCCGGTTCTCGATCAGCCGCGGGCGGGCTTCGTCGAGGACCTCGATGCCCGGCCGCAGCGCCTCCTTCGGCGTGCCGTTGCGGAGGATCAGGTTCTGCTGGAGCTGCGGCACCGCCCGGCCGCGGACGATGATCCCGGTGCCAGGGTTGTCGTGGATGAAGCACTGGCGCAGCGACGAGCGGTCCGCGCCGGCGATCTCGACGCCCGCCACCGAGGCGCCGGCGATCTCCACGTCCTCGACCTCCACGGCCGAGTCGGCGAGCCGCAGCCCGACGGTCAGCGGAGACTCGGGGCTCCCCACGATCCTGAATCCGGCGAGGCGGGCGCCGCTGGAGCCTTCGGCCGACACCGCCGGGTCCGCGATCCCCGGAGGGAGGCGCAGCATGGCGCCGCGCGACACCTGGCTCACCAGGCTCACGCCGTCGGGCAGCAGCACCGGGCCGGAGTACTCGCCGGGCGCGACCTCGATGGTCTGCCCGGGCTGGACGATCTCCAGGGCGTCGGCGATCGTCCGGAAGTCGCCCTCAGGTCCGACCCGCAGCACGACCGGCTCGTCCTCGACGAACCCGCCGAGCCCGAGCCGCGCGGCGAGCTGGCGCAGCGGCTCCTGGAAGAGGAAGGCGAGCGCGGCGAGGATGCCCAGGACGTACAGGAAGATCGCCAGACGGCTGGTCAGGGCGTCCAGGATACGCTCGCCGGCCGAAAGGCGGGCGCGGCCGGCGCCGCGGAGTGGAGGAGCGGTTCTGGCGGTGACCGCGCTGGGGATTCCTGCGGAGGAAGAGGCCGGGCGGGAGCTCCGCAGGCTCGCGGCGTAGCGGCCCCCCTCGACCAGGACCACGGAGATGTTGTCCTTGCCGCCCGCGGCGTTGGCCGCGTCGATCAGCTCGCGCACGGCGGCCTGCGGGTTTCCGGCGCGGGCCTCGACGATCTCCAGGATGCGCGCCGACGGCACCATGTCCGAGAGCCCGTCGCTGCAGATCAGGAACGCGCCTTCGGAATCGAAGGGGACCTGGTGGACGTCGATGAACCCTTCCTCGTCGGGCTCGTGAGGAGCGGAGCCCACGTCGCGGAAGATCTCGTTGCGCCGCGGATGGCGCATGGCGTCGGCCTCGGAGATCTCGCCGGCGTCCTCGCGCATGCCGACCGGCGAATGGTCGCGCGTCACCTTGCGGATCTCGCCCCGGCGCAGCGCGTAGAGACGGCTGTCGCCCACGTGGCCGACGGTCATCCGCGCGCCGTCGAGCACGGCCACGGTGAGCACGCACGACATGCCCTGTAAGGCGGGCTCGGCCTGGGCGCGCTCCCAGATCTGCTTGTTGGCCAGGGCGATGGCCTCGCGGATCAGCCGGTCGAGGTCGGTGGTGCGGCGGGAGAGGCGGGAGCGCAGGACGTCCACGGCGGTCTGCGCCGCGATCTCGCCACCGGACTCGCCGCCGACGCCGTCGACGACGGCGTAGATCCCGCGCTCGGGATCGGAGAGGACGCGGTCCTCGTTGTTCTCCCGCTCGCGCCCCGGATGGCTGCCCGCCGCGGCGGCCGGGTTTCCGTTCCTCGCGGCGTTCTTCAAGGCCGCGACCTGTCCCGCAGAGAGAGCCACACGAAGGCGCCGGCCAGTGCGACCAGGACGAGCAGGAAGGCCCAGCGGGCGAAATAGAGCCCCATCACCGGCCCATCCTCTCGAAGTCGATGTGGACCACCCCGGCGAGGCCAATGCGCGAGCGTTCCGGCAGGTCGGCCCAGCGGTCGAGGTCGCGCGCCTGGCCGTCGACGACTTCCAGGCTGGGCGGGACGGGGCTGCCGTCGACGGTCGTCCCCAGCTTGCTCAGGTCCTTGATGCGGAACCTGCCGTCGGGGGTGCGCTGCACGCGGGCGTGCTCGCGGGAGACGTCGGGCAGCGTATCCAGCCGCAGGTCGACCCAGACGTCGGGCGCCTCGCGGCCGATGACGATCTCGTCCTTGGTCATCAGATAGGTCTGGGTGCCCCGGTTGTCCTGGTAGGTGAGCCGGGCGTGGGCCGGCAGCACGTCGGTGAGCTCGCGCCGGCTGACTCCGGTCTGCCCGAGCCGCCGGGTGGTGGAGATCCGCCGGGTCTTGGAGCCCGAGCCGTACCCCTCGCTGGGCGGCTGGGCGAACTCGGAGACGACTTCGATGTCGCCCGGGTTGAGCGTGCCGTTGGGGTCCTCCTGGAAGCGGATGTACCAATTCCCCTCGGCGCTGACGTAGCGCATGGAGGGCTCGGAGGGCTCGCCGCGGCGCAGCAGCCGCCGGTAGGCCGGGACCGCCTCCTTGTGCAGGCGCTCCATCTCCTGGTCGAGCAGCTTCTTCGCCTCGGTCTCGATCTTGGGAAAGAGACTCCGCAGGTGGTCGAAGTCGTCGCTGTGGAGATAGACCTGATAGAGGCTGGGCGCCACGGTCTCCGTGACCAGCGGCTCCAGGCTCTGGCGCATGTTCTCCGCGATGGCAAGGATGACGTCCCGCCCCGTCGCCCGCTCGTTCAAGCAGATCCTCCCGGGCCGGCCGTGCCGCGGGCAGACATCTTCCCGCGGGGCCAAAACCCCTTCGAGTATATCTGTACGAGGGAGAGGGGCGCGGAGTTGCGGGGAGCCCTCACCCCCGGCCCCTCTCCCGGAGGGAGAGGGGAGAAATTGGGCAGAACAACGGCAGAGGGGCTTTTCTGGCTGTTGCGAGGGTTCTCCCCTCTCCCGCTCGCGGGAGAGGGGCTGGGGGTGAGGGCCCGTGCCGTATAGTGATGCCGTGGCTTCCCGCATGCCCGGCCTCTCGGGCCGGTTTCCCCTCACCCGAGGATCGGTGATCGCGGCCGTTCGCGACGGCGATCCCGAGGTCCGGCGGCAGGCGCTCGACACGCTGATCGAGAGCTACTGGAAGCCCGTCTACAAATATCTGCGGATGCAGTGGAAGGCGGAGAGCGAGGATGCCCGCGATCTCACTCAGGCGTTCTTCGCCCTGGCTCTGGAGAAGGAGACGTTCGGCCGTTACGACCCCGCCAAGGCCCGGTTCCGCACCTTCCTCCGCACCTGCCTCGACGGCTTCGCGGCCAACGAGCGCAAGGCCGCCGGCCGGCTCAAGCGCGGTGGAGGAGCGGCGGCGCTCTCCCTCGACTTCGAGGGCGCCGAGCAAGAGCTGGCGCGCCAGGGAGCCGTCGAGAGCCTGAGCCCGGAGGATCTGTTCCACCGCGAGTGGGTCCGTGCGCTCTTCGGCCTCGCCGTGGAGGACCTGCGGCGGCGTTGCGAAGCGTCGGGCCGGAGCGTCCACTTCGTTCTGTTTGAACGCTACGACCTGGAGGGTAGCGGGGGAGAGTGGCCGAGCTACGCGGAGCTGGCGGCGGAGCACGGGCTCACCACGATCCAGGTTACGAACTGGCTGGCCGCGATGCGCCGGGACCTGCGCAAGATCGTGCTGGAGCGGCTGCGCGACCTGACCGGCAGCGAGGCCGAGCTGCGCGCCGAGGCGCGCGAGATCCTGGGGATCGACCCGGCGTGATGTGGCTGTCCGACGAAGCGCTCCGGCACCTGCGCGAGGTCGCCGACCTTCCCGATCTCTCGGGCACTCCCTACGACATCGTCGAGGCCATCGGCCGCGGCGGCATGGGCACGGTCTATCTGGCGCACGACCGCGACCTCGACCGCGAGGTGGCGGTCAAGGTGATCCAGCTCCCCGAGGAGGATGGAGAGCTTTCCGAGCGCATGCTCCGCGAGGCGCGCATCCTCGCCCGGCTGGAGCATCCCGGCATCGTGCCCGTGCACGACGTCGGCACCCTGCCGGACGGCCGCGTCTTCTACGTCATGAAGCGGGTGCGCGGCAGCCGGCTCGACGAGCACGCTCCGACGGCCTCCCTGCCCGAGAGGCTCCGCATCTTCCAGAGGATCTGCGAGGCCGTGGCCTTCGCCCACGCCCACGGTGTCATCCACCGCGATCTGAAGCCGGAGAACGTCATGGTGGGGACGTTCGGCGAGGTGCTGGTGATGGATTGGGGGGTGGCGAAGATCCTCACCCCCCGGCCCCCTCTCCTCCCCGGCCTTCGGCCGGCCCATACCCCCCAACCGGGAGAGGGGGAGAAAACAGGGAGAGAAGAGAGGGGTGTGACAGGGCATGGTACGATTCTGGGAACGCCAGGATACATGGCTCCCGAGCAGGCGCGGGGGGAGGTGGAGCGGATCGACGAGCGGACGGACGTGTATGCGCTCGGCGCCATCCTCTCGTTCCTCCTCGCCAGAGAGCAGCCGGCGCCCCGGCCTCTGGAATCGATCCGCCGACGGGCCATGGCGGAGGAGCCGGACGGGCGGTACCCGAACGTTGGGGAGCTCGCAGAGGACCTGTCGCGGTATCTCGCCGGCATGGCGGTGCTCGCCCACCGCGAGGGTCTGCTGGAGAGGACCGGGCGCTTCGTCCGCCGCTACCGGACGCCGATCCTGCTGATCCTGGCGTACCTGCTGATGCGGACAATCCTGCTTTTCGTCTTCGGCCGTTAAAGGAATCCGCGGGGACGTTGAATAGAGGAGTCAAGGAGGAACAACGGACATGAACAAACCGGTTTTCGGTCTTCTGCTGGGCGGCATCCTGGGAATCTTCGACGGCCTCTCGGCCCTGGTCTCGGCCCCCGAGACGGCGCCGCAGATCGTCGGCATCGTCATCGGCTCCACGGTCAAAGGGCTGATGGCGGGCATCCTCATCGGCTTCTTCTCGCGCAAGGTGAATTCGCTGCCGCTGGGCATCCTCTTCGGGCTCATCGTGGGCGCCCTGCTGGCCTTCTGGGTCGCCTATATGCAGGGCAAGTACTACCTGGAGATCATGCTGCCGGGCAGCGTGCTCGGGATCATCGTTGGCTACGCCACGCAGAAGTACGGCACGGCTCCACGGAAGGGCTCACCGAGCACGACCGCGGCTCTGCTCCTCGCCCTGGCGCTGCTGGCGCCAGCCGGCGCCCGGGCCGGAGAGGCGCCCGCCAAAGTCGACGCCAAGTCCGCTTTCGAGACCCTGAAGGGGCTCGCGGGGGAGTGGAAGGGGACCATCATGGAAGAGAACGGGGACCCGGGCGCGGAGACCTACGAGGTCACGGCGGGCGGCAACCTGGTCCTGGAGCGGATGTTCCCCGGCACCGAGCACGAGATGATCAACGCCTACTATCTGCAAGGAGACGAGCTGCGGGTCGTCCACTACTGCATGGTGGGGAACCGTCCCGAGATGAAGCTCGATCCGGCCAGCTCTAAGCCGGGCGACCTGGTCTTCGTCTTCGCGGGAGGGACCGGCTTCGACGCCGCCAAGGACAACCACGTCCACGCCGGCCGGCTCGTCCTCGCCGGCGACCGCCTCACCAGCCAGTGGACCTTCTACAACGGCGGCAAGGAGACGGGGAGCGCCAAGTTCCTGCTGAAGCGGGCGGCCGCCTCACCGGCGCGTTGATCCGCCATACCATCGCTCCAACACCTTCAACGCCGGCTTACCGAGCGGGCTGAAAGATCTGTCCTGAGGATCGCCCTGGCCGTGGCTGGGCCACTTCCACCAGAAGAGGCCGGCCAGCCAGGGCTCCTTGGAGAAGGCCTGGAAGACCACCTCGTAGCAGCGCGCCTGCATCCGCGGATCGAGCGGCGCGTGATCTTCCTTCCAGGGCTCCACGGCCGCCGCGGCGCTCGCCGCGTATCCCACCTCGGTGAACAGGATGGGCTTGCGATGGCGGCGGGAGATCCCGGCGAGCCTGGCCTTCAGCTCGCGCACGCGGGGTGAGCGGGCGTTCGGCGGCTCTCCGGGACCGGCGAGCGGGTAGTACATGTTGAGCCCCAGGACGTCCAGGGCGTCCCAGAAGGGCATCTGCTCGAAGTCGCCGGCCCAGTTGGCCGCGTAGGTGACTGGGCCGGAGTAGATGCGGCGGACATCCCGGATCAGCCGGCGCCAGGCGTCCTGCTGGCGGGTCAGACCTCCCAGCTCCGTGCCGATCACCAGCAGGTCCGCGCGCTCCAGGGCCGCGAGCCGCGCCTGGTGGAGCATCCAGCGCCGGTAATCGGCGAACCAGCGGTCGAAGTCGGCCTGCTTGGCGAAGACGATGTCGCCGGTGAAGCGGCGGCCCCAGACTTGCGGCTTGAGGATCGTGCGCAGGCCGAGCCTTTTGGCTTGGCGGATCGCCCGGATCACTCGCGCGTCGCTCTCGTCCGTCCCCCGGTAGCGGACCGTGGTTTCGTCCGGGGCTCGTGTGAAGGCGTAGGGGACGATCGCCACGGCATTGGCTCCCAGGCGACGCATACGGGCGAGCTGCTCGCCTGCGACGTCGGAACCGTAGCCCTCTCGCCTCACCTCGTGCGAGAAGGAGATGCCGCGCAGGAAGGGGAGCTTGCGGGGGATTGGCGCTTCGCGAGGAGATGCGGACAGACCGGAGAGCCATTTCCGCCAGTCCTGTTCGAGCTCCTCGCCGGGTTTCAGGGACGCGGACCAGAGTTTGCGAAGGACGGCGATCCCCTCCCGCTCCCGCATCCGCTCCACCCAGGCGCCGCCGAGGGCGTCCATCACCAGTGGGGAGAGAGGCGCGGCGGTCTCCGGGCCGAGCTGCAGGATGTCGCGCAGAGGATACGGCTCCTCCTCGCGGGCGATGCGGGCGGCGTAGGCGGGGAGAGGATGGCCCTGGAAGGCACCCACCGCGTATCTCGCCACGGCCTCGGCCATCCGCTCGGAGCCGGGCTCTCCCCAGGCCAGGCGGAGGAGGAGCAGGGCGTCCCCGCGGGCGTCCGTGATCTCGCCGCCTGGAGAGACCAGGTGATGAACGGCCCGCCGGCCGATCTCCAGGGTGAAGGGATCGTCGTCGCCGGCCGCCGCCTCTTTGCGGTCGGTCGATCCATACAGGAAGAGGCGCAGCGGCTCGGAGGGCGGCTGCAGCCCAAGCCGGGAAGCGATCGTCTCCAGCCGGCGGTCCTCGGCGGCCCCCCAGGCTTGCGGAGAACGGACCTTCTCCAACTCCGGAGAGACGTGGACGATCCAGTGCCGCGAGGGGAAACCCTCGGGCTCGGTCTTCTCCACGGCGGCCAGAGCCAGACCGGCGGCGGTGAGGAGGAGGGCGACGAGGTAGCGGATGATCGGAATCAGGCCGTCAGTGTATCAGTCGCCGCTGTGAGCCCTCACCCCCTGGCCCCCTCTCCCGTCGCCGGGAGAGGGGGAAAACGCACTCAAAACGAAGGAATGAGGATGGGTGGGGGCGCCCCTCTCCCGGTGACGGGAGAGGGGACGGGGGTGAGGGCCGGGCGGCGGGACTAAAAAGCCCGGGGCCGGAAATCCGGCGGCACCTGGATCTCGAACTGGCCATCCTGGATACGGGCGAGATAGATCCCGGCGTCGAGCACCCGGTTGCGGATGTCCTCCGGAGCATCGGCGAAGGCGAGGATGCCGAAGACCGTCTTGTCCCGGTGCTCCGGAAAGAGCTGCCGGAAGTCGCGGAGGCTCTGGAGGAGGCGCTCGGAGGAGTCCTCGGTCAGTCGCTCCCGGATGTCGACGACGCAGGCTACCGATGACGAGTAGGCGAAGGCGTCGAAATACATCCTGCGGCCCTCTCGGCAAGCGGTAATGCCCAGAGAGAAGATATTGACCCAGAAGCGCTGCTCCAGGACCTGTCGCATGGAGTCGAGGGCCATGGTCCTCTCCTCCGGCTCTTCCAGCGGCCGGCGGCTGTCGTTCGTCGCCACGTTGTCATTCCTCCGTACTTTGTTCCGGATATCGGGAATTCTACCGCGGGACTCTGGCTGTCGGCTATCCCCCCTGAATTGCGCGCACTCCCGCGGACACCTGTCCGCTGTTCGGCCGGACACCTGTCGCGCGGACGCCCATCCGGCCGCCGGCCATTTCCTCCAAGTGATTGTCCTTCTGTGACTTGCGAGTGTACGCCCGCCTGGGCACCGCGGTTGCTCTACAGGGAAGCCGTACGCGAGGTACGAGAGACATGATTCGAGATACAGACGCAATGGATCAGATCGTCGAAAAGGCGCCGGGGCTCTCCCGGCGCGTGAAGATTCTTCTTGGCGCGACCGTGATCCTGCTGCTGGCCGTGATTCCGCTCTGGCCTTCAGTGCGGCGGTGGTCGCAGGCGGAGGAGTCGGTCGACCTGGCCCGCCTGCGGGTCGCCACCGTCGTGCGCGGGGACCTCGAGCGCGACGTGGCCGCGCAGGGGCAGATCGTCGCGGCCAACCACCCGCGGCTCTACAGCCCGGCACAGGGCATCGTCTCGTTGACTGTGAAGGCAGGTGAGAGCGTGCGCCAGGGGCAGGTACTGGCGCGGATCGAGAGCCCGGAGCTGGAGAGCCAGCTCGCCCAGGAGATGTCGCGCCTCCAGTCGCTGGAGTCTGAGCTCTCCCGCAACCGCATCACCACCCGGCAACGCAACCTCACCAACGAGCAGTCCGTCGAGCTGCTGCGCGTCCGCCTGGAAGCGGCGAAGCGGGAGCTGGAGCGCGCGGAGAAGTTGAAGGCCGAAGGGCTCCTCAACCAGGTCGACTACGACCGCAGCCGCGACGCCGTCCGCCTTGCCGAGGTCGAGCTGAAGCAGGCCCGGGAAGGGGGGAGCCTGGAGCGCGAGGCGCTCGACTTCGAGGGGCAGGACCGGATGCGCCAGGTCGAGCGCCAGCGCCTCGCCATCTCCGAGCTGCGGCGCCGGGTCCACGAGCTGGCTGTGATTGCTCCCTTCGACGGCTTGGTCGCGACCGTCGAGGTCGAAGACCGCGACGCGGTCCAGCCGAACGCGCCGCTGCTCACCGTGGTCGACCTGTCAGAGTTCGAGGTCGAGGTGGGCATCCCGGATTCCTACTCGGACGAGGTGTCCGCGGGCACTCCGGCGGTCATCGAGTACAGCGGCCAGTCCTATCCGGGCGAGCTGACCTCGGTCTCGCCGGAGGTCACCAACAGCCAGGTCGAAGGGATCATCGCCTTCAAGGGTGAGTTGCCGGAGGGTCTGCGCCAGAACCAGCGCGTCTCCGTCCGGCTGATCCTCGACCGCCGCGCGAACGTCCTCAAGGTCCCGCGCGGACCGTTCTACGACAGCGGAGGCGGCCGCCGGGTCTACGTGTTGGAGGACGGCCTCGCCTCGTTGAAGGAGATCCGCACCGGCGCCACCAGCGTCGGCGAGGTGGAGGTCGTGGAAGGCCTTCGCGAGGGCGAGCAGGTCGTGCTGTCCGATATTCAACAGTTCAATGGCGCGAGGACCGTGCTGGTACGGCGCTGAGCGCAAGGAGAGCTCCATGCTGAAGATGGAAAACATTACGAAGATCTATCGCACCGGCCTCGTCGAGACGCGGGCGCTGCGGGATTTCACGCTGGAGGTCCGGGAAGGGGAATTCGTCACCATCACCGGCCCCTCGGGCTCGGGCAAGACCACCTTTCTCAACGTCGCCGGTCTGCTCGACGCTTTCGAGCACGGCCATTACTTCCTCGACGGCGCCGACGTCAGCCGGCTCTCGGACGTCCAGATGTCGCGCATCCGCAATGAAAAGATCGGGTTCATCTTCCAGAGCTTCAACCTGATCCCCGATCTGGACGTCTTCGACAACGTCGACGTGCCGCTGCGCTACCGCGGGCTGCCCGCCAAGGAGCGCAAGGAGCGCATCGAGAGCGCCGTGGCCCGGGTCGGCCTGTCCTCGCGCATGCGCCACGTGCCGTCGCAGCTCTCGGGCGGCCAGCAGCAGCGCGTGGCCATCGCCCGCGTGCTCGCCGGCGATCCCAAGCTGATCCTGGCCGACGAGCCGACCGGCAACCTCGACACGGCCATGGCGCGCGAGATCATGGACCTCCTCGAGCAGATCAACGAGGCGGGGACCACGATCGTCATGGTCACCCACAACCCCGAGCACGCGGCGCGCGCCCACCGGCAGCTCCACATCGCCGACGGCCGCGTGATCGATTTCGAGCGGGTGACGCCGTTCCCGCTCAACCGGACCGGCGCCGAGAGCCGCCAGGCCGCCCGCTAGGAGGACGCCATGCTGACTCACAACCTCTGGCTCGCCTGGAAGAGCGTCCGGCGCAACCCGATCCTGTCGTTCCTGATCATCGCCGGCATCGCCCTGGGAGTGGCGGTCTCCACGAGCTTCGTCACCGTCTGGCACGTGCTCGCCAAGGACCCGATCCCCGGGAAGAGCGACCGGCTGCACTACGTCCGGCTGGACTCCTGGGATCCCGTGCAGCCGTGGGATGAAGAGGACAACGCGCCGCCGCCCCTGCTGACCTATCAGGATATGCGGGCGGCGATGAAGAGCGATATTCCGGTCCGCAAGGCCGCGATGGCCCAGACGGCCCTGTACGTCTATCCCGGCAGCCCCGATCAGCGGCCGTTCCGGGAAGCCGTCCGGCTGACCTTCAGCGACTTTTTCCCGATGTTCGACGTGCCGTTCCAGTACGGCTCCGGGTGGAGCCCGGCGGCGGACGCCAAGCCCGAGGCGGTCACGGTGATCTCCTCCGAGCTGAATGAAAGGCTTTTCGGCGGACGCGACAGCGTGGGCGAGCGGCTCCGGCTGGCGGACCGCGAATTCCGCATCGTCGGCGTGCTCGCCCCTTGGCGTCCCAAGGTCCTGGTCTACGACATGAGTCAGAACCCGTACGCCGAGCCCGAGCAGATCTTCATCCCTTTCAACCTCTTCGAGCCGATGGCGCTCAGCGCGACCGGCAACCAGATCACCTGGACCCGGGTGGACGGGAACACGTTCATGGAGCGGGCGCGGAATTCGGAAATGATCTGGATCGGCATGTGGGCTGAATTCGACAACGCGGGACAGCGCCAAGCCTACCTCGATTTTCTGAACGCCTACGTCAACGAGCAGAAGAAGGCCGGCCGGTTCCAGCGGCCGCTCAACAACCGGCTCACCGCGGTGGTGGACCTGATGGAGGAGTGGGAGGTGGTGCCGCGCCAGGCCAAGGCGCTGGCCGTGATCTCGCTGCTGTTCCTGGTGATCGCGGCGCTGAACCTGATCGGTCTGTTCCTGGGCAAGTTCCTCGCCCGCGCCTCGGTGGTGGGCGTGCGCCGCGCCCTGGGGGCGAGCCGCCGGGCCATCTTCCTGCAACACCTGGTCGAGTGTGAGCTGATCGGCCTGATCGGCGGCGCCTGCGGGCTCCTGCTGTCGCTCGGCACGCTCGCCCTGGTCAACCGCTACTACCAGCCGGCGGGGGTCGAAGAGAAGTTCTTCACACTGGACCCCGGCATGATGCTCGCCGCCATCGGCTTCGCGCTCCTCGCCGGCGCGATCGCCGGAGTCTATCCCGCGTGGCGGATCTGTTCGATCCCGCCCGCCCGCCACCTCAAGAATCAGTAAAGGAGCTTTGCGATGGAACTCGGACCGATCTTTCGCGCCATGATGCGTCACCGGCCGCGCTTCCTCCTCATCGTCGTCGAGGTGGCGCTGACGTTGGCGATCGTGGCCAATTCCGTGAGCCTGATCCTGGAAGCCCGCAGCGAGATGACCCGCCCCTCGGGCTTCGACGAGGAGAACCTGATCTACGTGTCGAGCACGCCCTTCGCGGACGCGTTCAAGGACCCCAACTATCGCCGCCAGAGCGTCGACTCCGACCTCCGCGCCCTGCGCTCCCTGCCGGGAGTGAAGGCGGCCAGCCACACCACGGTGGTGCCATGGAGCGCTGCGACGATGTCCTTCGGGCCGCGGGTCGCCGGGACCCAGAAGGAGTCGCCGGGATCGCAGGTCTTCTTCGTCGATGCGGCAATCCTGGAGACGCTGGGAGTCGGCGTTGCCAGGGGGCGCGGCTTCACGAAGGAGGAGTACGACGCGAACCCGGCCGAACAGCCGCTCAACGAGTACGAGGGTCCGGTCCTCATCACCCAGACGCTGGCCGACGCCCTGTTTCCCGATGGAGACGCCCTGGGCAAGGTCCTGGAGAACGAGACCGGAGGCG
Source organism: Thermoanaerobaculia bacterium (assembly GCA_036380715.1). Classification (GTDB taxonomy): domain Bacteria; phylum Acidobacteriota; class Thermoanaerobaculia; order Multivoradales; family UBA5704; genus UBA5704. The sequence goes on from DASVEF010000194.1 coordinate 22,499, forward strand.
GACACTTCACGATCATCGGCATCGTCGACCGCTTCTACAAACCGGCGGGGACCCCTGAGTTCAGCCAGAGCGCCACCTTGTTTCCCATTGCATCGGCGAGCGAACGGTCCGCGGGATACCTCGTGCGGACCGAGACGGGCAAGGCGGACGCCGTGGCGGCCGACGTCGAAAAGGCGCTGCTCAAGGCCGACGACGGCCGCAACGTCCGCGTGCGCACGATCGCGGAGCTCCGCACGCGGTTCCACACCGAGGACCGGCTCCTGGTCGCCGCGCTGAACGGAGTCATGGTACTGCTCGTTCTGGTCACCGCGCTGGGCATCGTCGGCCTGACGTCGTTTTCCGTCGCCGAGCGCCGCCGCCAGATCGGCACCCGCCGCGCCCTGGGAGCGACGAAGGCGGCCATCCTGCGCCACTTCCTGATCGAGAACTGGCTGGTGACCACGGTCGGCATCGCCCTGGGCCTGGCCCTGGCCTACGCCCTCAACTACGGTCTGATCATCTGGATCGAAGGCACCAGGCTGGACTGGCGCGTCCTTGCCGTGGGCGTGGCCTTCCTCTGGACGCTCGGCATCGCATCCGCTCTGGGCCCGGCGCTGCGCGCCGCGCGCGTTCCGCCCGCCATCGCGACGCGGAACGTGTAACCCAGCGCATCGGCGAGGCCGGGAGAGGGAGCTCCCGGCCTGGGAGCTCACCCGCCATGGGGAATGCCTCTTCTCCTCTGCGGGTCTGATACCCTGACCGCATGGCCGACCTGCTGATCCTGGCCCACGGGGGCACCTGGGAGATGCGGTTCCAGATCTCCTCGCTGGCGGCGAGCGCGGCGGCGGCGGGGGAGCGGGTCGACATCGCCCTGTTTTTCGCCGCTCTGGATTCCTGGGTCCGGGGACGCTGGGACGAGCTCGACCCCGCGCCGCCACTATCGGCCGAGCGCCTGGAAGCGTTCGACATGCCGCCGCTGACCGAGATGCTGGCCCAGGGGCGGGAGGAGGGCCTGATCCGCTTCTACGCCTGCAGCGCCTCGACCCGCCTGCTGGAGCTCGACGCGGCCAGCGTCCAGGCCAAGGTCGACGTCCTGCTCGGCTGGCAGAGCTTCTCGCGGATGATCCGCGAGGCGGGGCGGGTGGTGACGCTGTAAACTAGGCGAGGGGAGGCTTTATGAGCGAGAGCTCCGAATCCACGAAGCAGGTCGTGATCTCTTATCCAGCGGGCATCCCCCAGATGCTGAAGCTCTCTGAGGGTGAGTTTGCCCGGGAGTTTCGGTTCCTGGGAGCGGCCAAGCTGTTCGAGCTGGGCCGCTTGTCTTCTGGCAAAGCCGCCCGCCTGGCGGAAATGGGGCGGATCGAGTTCCTCCACGCCTTGGAGCGGATCGGTGTCTCCGCCATCAACCTGCGGGATGAGGAGATTGAAGCCGAGATTCAAGCAGCCCGCGAGCTGTCCGAATGAGGCTTTGGGTCGTCGACACGAGTCCGCTGATCTTCCTGGCCAAGCTGGATCGCCTGGATCTCCTTCGGAAGAGTGCTGATCGCATCGTTGCTCCCGAGGCCGTCTTTCGAGAGGCTCAGGAGCGAGGGGACGAGGCGAGCGCGATGATCGAGGCCATCCAGGCCTCTTGGTTGGAGGTCCGAGCTGTAAGCGATGGCCAGGTGTTGGAGGTCTTGGCGGCCGATCTGGATGCCGGGGAGGCGGAGGCTGTCGCTCTTGCTCTCGAGCTGAAAGCCGAGCGGTTGGTGATGGATGACCTTGACGCGAGGCGGTTTGCTCGCAGAGTGGGTCTGTCTCTGGTCGGCACTCTCGGGCTGTTGCTCGCGGTCCGGCTACGGGGAGAGA
>DASVEF010000195.1:0-9413 GCA_036380715.1 Thermoanaerobaculia bacterium
TTCGGGCACCGCCCAGCTCGGCCCGATGAGCCGCGTCATGAAGGCGTCGGAGATCGACGAGTTCGAGAAGAAATACGGCTACAAGCCGACCGCGATCCGCGTCGCCGTGGACGCGCTCGCCGTCTACGTCAACAAGGACAACCCGCTCCAGCAGCTCACCCTGCAGGAGGTCGACTCGATCTTCTCCAAAGGCCGGGCCTGCGGCAACAAGCAGGCGATCGCCAACTGGGGCCAAGCCGGCGTCAAGGCCGGGCCGTGGGGCAGCCGGCCGATCAGCCTCTACGGCCGCAACTCGGCGTCCGGCACGTACGGCTTCTTCAAGGAGCACGCGCTCTGCAAGGGCGACTTCAAGGACACGGTCAAGGAGCAGCCCGGCTCCGCTTCGGTGGTCCAGGGCGTGACCGAGGATCAGTACGCTATCGGCTACAGCGGCATCGGCTATCGCACCTCGGGTGTCAAGCCGCTCAAGCTGGCCGCCAAGAAGGGCGCTCCATACTACGGCGTCGAGTCGCGGGACGTGTATTCGGGCAACTACCCGCTGTCCCGGCATCTCTACGTCTACATCAACAAGGCTCCCAACAAGCCGCTCGATCCGCTGGTCCGCGAATACGTCAAATATATCCTCTCCCAGGAGGGCCAGGAGGTCGTGGTAAAGGACGGCTACCTGCCGCTCCCGGCGAGGACCGTGCAGGAAGAGATCGCGAAGCTGAAGTGAGCTCGACGCCCAGAAGCCGCCTGCTCGCCGATCGCGCCGCCCGCTGGATCGTCTCCGCGGGCGGTTTGGCGATTATTTTCAGCATCCTGGGGATCCTCGTCTTCATCCTGGTCGAGGTCTGGCCGCTGACCTACAACGCGCGGGTGGAGGCGGCGAAGGTCGTGCCCCTGCCCGGCTCCCCCGCGGGCGCCCTGCTCGCGGACGAGCACCGGACGCTGGTGGCCGCACTCGGCGCGGACGGCCGGGTGCGGGTGGTCCGCACGAGCGACGGCGGGGTCGTCGCCGCTAGGGATCTTCTCGCCGGAGACACGGCGCCGGGCGGCCTTACCGCGACGAGCGTGCCGCCCGGCAACCGCCTGCTGACGGGCGCCACCCGCGACGGCCGGGTGCTGATCGCGCCGGTGGAATTCGGCGTCACGTTCGCGGGGCAGGACCGGGTGGTCACCCCCGAGATCGAGGAGGTCGTGGCCCTGCCGGTCGATCCGGAAGGCCGGCCGCTGCGGGCCTGGTCCGCCCAGCTCGACGAGGAGGGCAACGCCACGGCGGCGGGCGTGATCGCCGACGGCCGGCTGATCGTCGTCCGGCGCTCCACGACCGAGAACATGATGACCGGCGAGACCACCGAGACGGTCTCCCGTTTCGAGCGGCAGGTCCCACAGAGCGTGACGGTCCTGGTCCTCGACTCCGCGCAGCGGAACCTGTACGCCGGGACCGCCGCGGGCGAGATCCTCTGGTGGCCGCTGTCCGACGGCGAGCTGGACGCGGTCCGCGCCTCCTCGGCGGGACATTCCGCGGTCACCGCGCTCGACCTGCTGATCGGCGACCGGTCGCTCGTGATCGGCCAGGAGAACGGCGACCTGAGCGTCTGGTTCCCCACGGAGCAGAGCGACGGCGGCGATCGCCTGACGCGGGTCCGCGACTTCCCGCGCCAGCCCGGCGCTGTCCGGGAGATCGCGCCCTCTCACCGCAACAAGGGCTTTCTCGCCCTCGGCGACCGGGGTTGGTTCGGCCTCTACTACTCCACCTCGCACCGCACTCTGTGGACCGGCCGGTCGCCGCTCGCGAACGGCGCCGGCCTCGTCTACACGCCCAAGGGCGACGGCGCCTATTTGTCGGGCGAAGGGGCCGGCGAGGGCAAGCTGGCCGCGGTGGACATCTACAACCCGCACCCAGAGGTGACCTGGAAGTCGCTCTTCGGCCGCGTCTGGTACGAGGGGGCCGACCGTCCCGAGCACGTCTGGCAGTCCACCGGCGGCACCGACGACTTCGAGCCCAAGCTCTCCCTGACGCCGTTGCTCGTGGGCACGCTCAAAGGAACAATCTATTCGCTGCTCCTGGCCATCCCGCTGGGGGTGTTCGGCGCCATGTACACGTCGCAGTTCATGCATCCCACCTACAAGCGGTACCTCAAGCCGCTGGTCGAGATCATGGCCTCGCTGCCCAGCGTGGTGCTCGGCTTCCTCGCCGGGCTCTGGCTGGCGCCGCGGATCGAGGATGCGATGCCGGCCCTGGTCCTGATGGCCGTGCTGCTGCCACTCCTCGTGCTGCTCGCCGGCTACGCCTGGAGCCGGCTGCCGCGCGCGTTCCGCAACCGTTTCCCGCTGGGCACCGAGGCGATCCTCTTTGTCTTCGTGCTCGCCTTGGGCATCTGGATCTGCTTCGCGCTGTCCTGGCCTTTCGAAAAGGTTGCCTTCGGCGGCAACTTCCAGCAATGGCTGCTCGCGGCCACGGGCCTACCCTACGACCAGCGCAACGCCGTGGTGGTCGGCCTGGCCATGGGCTTCGCCGTGATCCCGATCATCTTCGCCATCGCGGAGGACGCCTTCTCCAACGTGCCGTCCAACCTGGTGGCCGGCTCGCTCGCCCTGGGCGCGGACCGCTGGCAGACCGTGACGCGCGTGGTGCTGCCCACGGCCTCGCCCGGCATCTTCTCGGCGATCATGGTCGGCTTCGGCCGCGCCGTGGGCGAGACCATGATCGTGCTCATGGCCACGGGCAACACGCCGATCATGGACTGGAACCCGTTCAACGGCTTCCGCACCCTCTCGGCCAACATCGCGGTCGAGATCCCCGAGGCGCCGCACGGCGAGACGCTCTACCGCACTCTGTTCCTCGCGGCCCTGCTACTGTTCATCATGACGTTCCTGGTCAACACCGTGGCGGAGCTGGTGCGGCAGCGGCTGCGCGAGCGCTTCTCGCAGCTCTGATCTCTCGAACGAGGCGACGACATTGAGCACATCGGTCATTCAGACGCGAGACCCGGCCCTCGATCCGGGGATCCAGGACCCGATCCTGAAGATTGAAAACCTTTCTCTCTGGTACGGGGAGAAGCGTGCGCTCCACGACATCTCCCTGCAGATCCCGGAGAAGCAGATCACCGCCTTCATCGGCCCTTCGGGCTGCGGCAAGTCGACCCTGCTGCGCTGCATCAACCGTCTGAACGACCTGATCGACGGCGTGCGCACCGAAGGGGACATCCGCTTCGGCGATGCCAGCGTCTACGATCCGCGGCTGGACATCAATGCGTTGCGCAAGCGGATCGGCATGGTGTTCCAGAAATCCAATCCGTTCCCGAAATCGATCTATGAGAACGTCGCCTACGGCCCGCGCATCCAGGGGACCAACCGCAAGCGCGACCTTGACGAGATCGTGGAGCGCAGCTTGCGCCGCGCCGCCTTGTGGGACGAGGTCAAGGACCGTCTGAACGACAGCGCGCTCGGCCTCTCGGGCGGCCAGCAGCAGCGCCTGTGCATCGCCCGCGCGATCGCCGTCGAGCCCGAGGTGATCCTGCTCGACGAGCCCTGCTCGGCCCTCGATCCGATCGCCACGGCGCGCATCGAGGAGCTGATGCAGGACCTCAAGAGCCAGTACACGCAGGTGATCGTCACCCACAACATGCAGCAGGCCTCGCGCGTGTCCGACTACACGGCCTTCCTCTACCTCGGCGAGCTGATCGAGTACGGGTCGACGGAAAAGGTTTTCATCAACCCGATGAAGAAGCAGACCGAGGACTACATCACCGGCCGGTTCGGCTGAGGCGACGCATGGATCAGCGTGCTCCAGAGATCGTCGAGACCGCCGCGGAGAAATCGGAGGCCGAGACGACGTTCATCCCGGGAGACCGCGAGCGGCAACCTCCGCCGCCGGCCCGCGACCTCCTCACCCGCCGGGGCGGGGCTGCGAGCTCCTGGCTGGGCCAGTCGCTGACCTGGCTCTGCGGGGGCGCCCTCGCCTTCAACATCCTGTTGGTCCTCGCCATCCTGATCCTGCTGGCCTGGAATGGCCTCGCCTACTTCTGGCAGAAGGATCTGGTCCTCCTCCAGAGCACGGACGGCGCCCGGGTGCTCGGCGAGGTCTGGGAGGAGGAGGTGGACGCTGTGAGGACCCTGGACCGCCTCCGCCTCAAGATCGGCAACCGCGACGTCGGCGGCCTCGACTTCGCGTGGATCGACCGCAAGGACGTCGCCGCCATGTCGCTGCCGGCGGACGCCATGCTCGTCGAACGGCTCGAATGGGGGAACTTCCACGGCTTCCCTGTTGAGCTGCGCCGGGGAGGAGAGGTCCTGGCGCGCGGCCCCGCCGTCTGGGAGAAGCTGCCCGGGCTGCTCGCCGAAAAGGCCGGGCAGCGGGAGCGCACCGAGGAGCTGGAAAAGGGAGAGATCGGCGACGTCAATTATCAGATCGAACGGCTCCGCCTGGACAAGCGCCGCCTGGAGATCGCCGACATGCCGGCCGGGGAGCGCGCCCGGCGCCAGGCCGGATTGGACCGCGAGATCGCCGAGCGGGAGGCCGAGTACCAGAAGCTCGCCGACCGCCTCTTCAAGCTGCGCGAGGAGCTGGAGGCCGACGTCCTGGTGGCGCGGACCGCCAATGGCGAGACTCAGGAGATCCCGGCCGGCTCGATCGTCCGCGCCCTGCGCCCGAACGCGCTGGGGGTCTTCGGCAAACTCCGCCTCTACGGCTCGCGGACCTGGGAATTCGTCTCGGCGAACCCTCGCGAGTCGAACACCGAGGGAGGGATCTTCCCGGCCATCTTCGGCACGGTGATGATGGTCTTCCTCATGTCCTTCGCCGTGGCCCCACTGGGCGTGCTCGCCGCCGTCTACCTGCGCGAGTACGCCCGGCAGGGGCTGCTCGTCCGCCTGGTGCGGATCGCGGTCAACAACCTGGCGGGCGTCCCCTCGATCGTCTTCGGCGTCTTCGGCCTGGGCTTCTTCGTCTACCTGGTCGGCGGCTCGATCGACCGGCTCTTCTATCCCGAGGCGCTGCCGACGCCGACGTTCGGCACCGGCGGCATCCTCTGGGCGAGCCTGACGCTGGCGCTGCTGACCGTGCCGGTGGTCATCGTGGCCGCCGAGGAGGGGCTCGCCGCGGTCCCCCGCATCGTGCGCGAAGGCTCGCTCGCCCTGGGAGCCACCAAGTACGAGACCATCCGCCGGGTGGTGCTGCCCGCGGCGGCGCCGGGCATCCTCACCGGGATGATCCTGGCGATGGCCCGCGCGGCCGGCGAGGTGGCGCCGCTGATGATCGTGGGCATGGTCAAGCTCGCTCCCGCCCTCCCCCTCGACGGCCGTCCCCCCTTCGTCCACCTGGAGCGCAAGTTCATGCACCTGGGCTTCCACATCTACGACGTCGGCTTTCAGAGCCCGAACGTGGAGGCCACCACGCCCCTGGTCTTCGCCACCGCGCTGCTGCTGATCGTGATCGTGACGCTGATGAACCTGGTGGCGATCGTCCTGCGCAACCACCTGCGGCGGAAGTACGCGGGAAGCGCGGTGTAGGACCCTCACCCCCTAACCCCCTCTCCCACCCCCGCACTCACACCCACCCGGGAGAGGGGGGACTCTGCCAACTGAGCTGCTTTTCTCCCCCTTTCCCGGTTGGGGGGAGGGCGATGGGAGAGGGGCCGGGGGGTGAGGTTCCGGCACGGCTTTCGCAGCATCTTCTCTGGATGACGATGCTGGATTTCGAGAAAATAGCTACCACCGAAGATGTCAGCGCGCGCGCCACCTCCGAGTCGGCGCAGCAGAACATCCGCACCATCACCAAGCTGGAGCAGGAGGCGATCGAGCGGCGATCGCTCGCCGAGCGGGTCAGCGACGCCATCACCCGCTTCATGGGGAGCATGACCTTCGTGGTCATCCACCTGATCGGGTTCGCGCTCTGGTTCTCGATCAACCTTGGGGCCTTCCCGGGCGTCGAGCCCTTCGACCCCTTCCCCTTCGGCATCCTGACCCTGATCGTCTCGGGCGAAGGGGTCGTGCTCGCCATCTTCGTGCTGATCAGCCAGAACCGCATGAGCCGGCTGGCCAACCAGCGCGCCCACCTGAACCTGCAGATCAGCCTGCTCGCCGAGCAGGAGACGACCAATCTCCTGCAGAAAGTCCAGAAGATCGCCGAGCGCCTCGGCGTCCAAGAGACGGCCCAGGACCAGGTCGCCCAGCGCCTGAGCCAGGAGACCCACCTGGAGACCCTGGCCGAGGAGCTGAAGAAGAGCCTGCCGGATGAATAGGGCTTACGATTCGTCGGCCGTCGGTCCGTAGATCGACGGCAGAGGCACGTCGTTGAGCCGCAGGTAGACCGAGAGCTGCCCGCGGTGATGGATGAGGTGGTTGAAGACGAACGACCGCAGCGTCACCACGCGCGGCATGGTGAAGATCTCCGTGCCGGCGTTCTTGAGCGTCCAAGGCACCCTCAGATCTTCGTCGGAGACTTCGGCGAGCGCCGCGCGGGCCTTCCTCACGCCCTCGTCGAAGGTCGCAAGGAGCTGGGAGGTCGACTCGAAGCGGGGGCTCTTGAAGGCCTCGCCGCCGGGCGGACTCAGGTCGAGCTCGGTCCGGTCCAGGGTCATGGCCAGCCAGGTGAGGAGATTGGCGATGTGGACGGACAGGTCCCCCAGGCTGAACGACTTCGGATGGGGCTTCCAAGCGGCCTTCTCCTCGGGGACCCTCTCCAGGAGACGGCGGGTCGTGGCCATCTCGTGATCGAATTCGGGTAGCAGCGCGTCTCGGATCGGCATGAAAACCTCCTCTCTTTCGGGAGGAGATCCTATCTCACCAGCGGTAGTGCCCGATGATCCGGAATGAATCCAGGATGTCTTCCTTCTGCGCGCCGGCGCCGATGTTGTGGACGACGTAGGGCCGGCCCGCTCTCCGGACCCGCTCCTCCGCCACGACTCCGATGTGGTACAGGCCGTTCGGCAACCGCCACGCCACGACGTCTCCGGGCTCGTAGTCACCGTCCAGCGGGAGCTTCTTCCCCTTGCGCTCGAAGAACGTGATGAGATTGGGGACCCTGCGGTGGTCGATGTTCCTGTCCGGGCCCCTCAACCCCCAGTTCCGGGGATAGGCGGAGAAGCTCCGCTTCATGTCCTGGTGGACTTCCACCTGCAGATCGACGCCGACCTCGCGGAACGCCCGCACGATCACGTCCGCGCAGACTCCGCGTTCGGCGGGCACGTCGCCGTTGGGATACGCCAGTCTGACGTAGGAGGGATCGTAGAGAGTCGTGACGCCGACCTGCCGCGCCGCGGCCTTCGCCAGAGCTCTGCGGATCTGCCGCGGAGCCGGATCGGAGACCACGGGCGCCGCCAGCGCGGCGAGGATCAGGAACAGCAGCGCTGGGGCCGTCCTTCTCATCGCAGGGCCTCCCACTCGGGAGCGAGGATGCTCATGGTGAGGATGTCCCAGTATCCCTCGGGCGCCTTGAACGCTTCGCGGCCTACCCCCTCGTGCCGGAAGCCCACCTTCTCATAGCAGGCAATGGCCTGTGGATTGACGTTGAGGACATGGAGCGTGACACGGTGCATCCCGAGCTCATCGAAGGATTTTCTGAGCGCGGCGCGCATCATCTCGACCCCGAAGCCGCGCCCGCGGAAAGCCGGAGCGAGCAGGACCCGGCCGATGCGCAGCGACTGGTCGCGGCGGTCGATGGCGCCCAGCTCGATGTAGCCGACCGCTTCGCCACTGTCCAAATCGACGGCCTTGAAAATCAGCCGGTCCCCGGCCGCGGCGCAGTCGAGCATGTGCCCCAGCAGATGCTCCCGAGTGAGCGGATACCCGAAGCTGTGAGCCGTCCAGAACAGCAGCTCCTGGTGCGAGTTGATCCAGGGGATCACCCGGTCGATGTCGTCTTCCGTGAAGGGAATCAGCTCGATCATGGCGTGTTCGATAATACCTTGATCCGGTTGATATATAGATCAGCAGCGAAGCTCTACTCAGACGCGGAGCGCCCGCTTGGCGCTCGCTCTTATCTGCTTGATCTGCCCTCGATGCTCCGACTCGTGCTGGATCAGGTGGTAGACGACCCACTCCGGCGTGCAGTCGTACTGCTCGAAGCTGCGCAGGCGGCGAAACTCTTCGTGGGTCATCTTATGGAACGTCTCAAGGAAGATGGCGCGCGTCGCATCGAGACGGCGCAGGTGTTCCTCGATGCCGACGCCCAGGATCGCGGTCAGATTGCCCTGACCGTCCTGGGCATCGAAGGGGAGCAATGCCTGCGCTTCGGGAGAAAGGCGGCCTTGCTCGAGAACCTCTACGTACAGCCAGTCCATCTCGATCTCGGCGATGTGGTAAAGGAGCGTGCCGATGCTGTTGCCTCCCTGCGGAGGAGCCCAGTCGAGGGTCGCGGCGTCGATGTTCTTCAGGGCGCCCTTGGTTCTCCGCCGCGTCTCTTCGAGCACCCACAGCGGGTGGGCGATCTCAGGGATGAAGCCCTCCAGCGAATGGACCACGTACTGAGTTTTTGGGCTCATGCTATGCGGGCCTGGTACCGACGAGAACCGGTTGGTAGAAGACCTCGTCAAGCCTCATGACGTCCTGAAAGCCGGCCTCCCGCATCAGGGCGAGAAGCTTGTCGGTCCCTATGGCGTAGTAGCGGGAACGCATGGTCCGCACCTGGACCTCCCTGGAAGACAGGTCTTCCTCGATGAAGAACATGGTGAAGTCGTAGTGGTGCTCGCCTTCGAAATCCCACACCTGGAAGCCAATGTAGCGCTTGCCGTTCTCGGTCCGCACGCCGTACGGCCTGACGATGTTCGTCCCGCGCTCCTCCTGGTCGTAGTCGCGCACGCTCAACAGACAGCCGCCGCCCGGGCGAAGACAGGAGAACATCTGCCCGAGCGCGATCGAGATGTCTTCGTCCGTGAGCAGGTGGGGAACCGAGTTGTCGCACGAGACCACGAGGTCGAAGCCTCCGCCATGATGGGCATGGGCGTCGCGCATGTCGCACACGGAAAACGCGATGTCCTGATTTCGCCGGCTCGCTTCCGCAATGGCTCGCTCGATCGCCTTCTCCGACAGGTCCGAGCCTGTGACCTGGAAGCCGTTCATCGCCAGCGCGATGGCCTGTGTGCCGATCCCGCAGGAGACGTCGAGCACGGTCTGGTGCTCGGGCCACAGGGAATGGATGAGCCCCGCGAGCTGCCGCCCCTGCCGGTGGATGCTGGCATCCCAATCCAGGAAGATCAGGTGGTAGAGCGGAGCCAGCTCGTCGTAGAAGTCCACAGTCCTATCTTACGCAGGGAGAGCCTCGGAAGCTGGCCGTCGTATAGGATCAGTCCCAGCTTCAGGCGAGAGGACTTTTCATGACGCTCTACGACACCATCGTGGTTGGCGGTGGTCCGGCCGGGTTGACGGCGGGGCTCCACCTGGCGTGGCACGGACGCAAGGTGCTGGTCATCGACCGGGTCACCGGGCCG
>DASVEF010000196.1:0-28381 GCA_036380715.1 Thermoanaerobaculia bacterium
GGCTGCCCTCTGGGAGCCGACGACAAGTTCCTGGAGGGCAACGGCTGCCCTCTGGGAGCGGACGACAAGTCCCTGGAGGGCAACGGCTGCCCCCTGGGAGCGGACGACAAGTCCCTGGAGGGCAGTGGCTGCCCTCTGGGAGCCGACGACAAGTTCCTGGAGGGCAACGGCTGCCCTCTGGGAGCCGACGACAAGTTCCTGGAGGGCGATGGCTGCCCTCTGGGAGCCGCCGGTCTACAGACTGGAATGTCAGGCTGGCGATCTCGCAAGGGGCCGCAGTAGAGGGGCGAGCCCGGCCTCAAGGCAGCCGGGCTCGCCAGAGGGAGTCGCTTAGGCGGGACGGCAGCCCTTGGCGCAGTCCGCCGCGGCGAAGCAACTGTTCGAGTAGGTGACGCCGTTGTTGCAGGTGACCGGGTCGAAGATCGCGGGGCAGACGGCGTTGGGATCGGGCACGCACTGATCGGCGTAGGAGACGGACCCCACCGCTCCGGTAAGAGCAAGGCCCAGAAGGAACAGGCGGATCATCGTGGCTCGCTTCATACATCACACTCCTTTCTGGTTACGGCGCCTCCGCTCTGGTCCAGCAACGTCACCGCGCCCGAACGAAGGCGGCCCTACTCTACTCAAGGCAGCAAGCTTATTCAAGGCCGTCTATACGTAAAATCCACCTCAACAGGATCTCCCCCCTGAACGGGAGCTATCGGCATGTCGGTCTCCGGATGGGGCGACTAGCCCGCGGCGCGGCGGACGTGCCGGACGACCAGGAACTGGGCCAGGCCCGCGGCGAACAGGTAGTTCTCGGCGAGACCGCGGAAGACGTCCGGCAGAGGGAATGTGGCCGGCACCAGGCCGGCGTTCCCGAGGGTGGCCGCGGCGTCGTAGAGGAGCCAGGAGAACTGGCTGGCGGAGATCAGACCCCAGGGCCAGGAGAAGAGCCCGCCGCGCAACGCTACAGCCGTCAGGAGCAGAGGGGCGATCAGGCAGAGAGAGATGATGTCCACCGCGGCGGAGACCAGGAGGACCAGAGAGTTCCAGTCTCCGCCGTAGACCTCTCGCGCGCTCTCCACCGCGCCCGGGCCGGCCACGGCGATGGCGAGCACCGCGGTGATCACCGCCACGGCGATAGCCCCGGACCGGCCGCCCGGCAGAAAGATGGCCGCTCTCTTCCAGGAATGGGCCAGCATCCAGATGCCACCGAGGAGGGCGAGGTTAGAGAGGATCCCGAGCGAGGCGAGGATCGCCAGCTCCACCGGACCGGCGTTCGCCGCCTGGAAGGACGGCAGGAGGAGCCTCAGGATGTCCCGCAGCAGGATGACGATCGTCCCCGTGCCGAGCCACAGCCAGGCGCGCCGCAGATGGTCGCCGCGCTCGAAGACCGACACCGCCGCGAAGCAGCCCACGGCGCCGAGAACGCGCACCAGGATGCGTTGCCAGGCGACGAACGGACCGAGGGCATCGTCGCCCTGGAGCTGCCAGGCGACGGCGAAGAAGACCGCGGCATAGAGGAGAGGGAACACCGCCAGCAGGCGAAAGCGCATCAGCGTACCTCGCGTCCGAGCTGTTGCAGGAGATTGTCGGCCGTCGCGCGCCCCATCAGGGTCTGAAGGAACGGACGCAGCCCGTCCGCCAGAGAGGGGACATGCGCGGCCGTCAGCTCCTCGGGAGACAGCCCGAGGTCTCGCCGAGCCACCGATTTGATCCACATCCGGGCGTTGAACTCGCCGATGTACGGCGTCAGCCGCGCCGCGATCTGCTCCGAGACAGACGAGGAGATGCCCGTCAAATTCACTCCTCCACGAAGCCCTGAAGGCTCACCAGGTTGAAAGTCAGGATGATAGTGTCAGTGTACCGCGTTTTGGGGGGGAATCTCCTCCGGGAGGTGAAGCGTGGCCCGTGTGATCCCGATCCGAGATCCTTCCCAAGTCCCCGAACCGACCGGCTCGCGTCTCGGCCCCGAGGATTATCTGCCGGTGGACATCCTCCTGGCGGTCTGGGGACACCCGATCCGCAGGCCGGACCTGTGGCGCCGGGGAGGCGGGGCGGGACCAGGGTCTTTCGATTTCCGGAAGTGGATCAACGGCAGCTCCGAGAATCATCCGATGCTCGCCTCCGCGCTCTGGCTGCTGATGGCTCCGGAGGAGGTCATGGCGGGACGCAAGGCGCGGGACTGGTGGCGGGCGTACCTGCGCTGGCAGCTCCGGGTCGACGAGAACGCCCCCGGCACGCTCCGCTTCTTCGGCGGGTCCGAGGTGGCGTCGAACGTCTATCTCGGCCTGACGTGGGGCTCGGTGCTGGTGTGCCGGCTGTGGGCGCAGCGCAACCGCGACGCCGACCTCCTCTCTCTCACCGCGGCCTACAACCAGCGGCAGGCGGCGCTCGCGGTGCTCGGAGCGGCGCCGGAGCCGGGCAGGCGCTTCCAGCCCAACCGGAAGGTGCGCGGCCCTTACCGCCTCCAGATCGGCGGACGCTCGACTCCGTCCAGCTACAGCGACGATCCGGGATCGCTGCTGCTGGCCGAGATGCTCGACTGGCCCCGGCGCTTCCATCCCTGGGTCGAACGGGACCCGCTCGGATCGTACTGGTATCTCCAGATCGCCGGTCTCCTGGGCAAGGACCTGGGGATCCCCGCGAACACGCAGGAGTCCTGGCGGAACGCGATCACGACAGCGAAGCCCGAGGCGTTCGACGCCGTGATCCGTACCCTGGTCTCGCCGGGAAGTCAGAGGAAGCCGCTGCGGTTCCTCGGCCCCATGGAGATCCTGCGCTGGCCCGACACCGTCGCGGGCGTGCTCGCACGGGTCATCAACGGGAACACCTCGGCCGTTCTGGCGAGCAAGCACGACCTCGCGGCTCGGGACTCGGTCCATCTCTGGCCCTGGAAGGCGACGAAGAGCAAGAAGCTGGACACCGGCCGCGGCTGGGTCGAGGAGGTCGAGCTGAGGGCGCAGTCCGCCTTCCTGGACCTGCGCGAGCCGCTCCCGGACGTCCCCCCGTCGCGCTGGTGGGTGCTGAGCGAGACTGGCTGGCGGCTCAAGAGGGAGATCGAGCCCTGGAGAAAGGGTTGAGAGGGCGGGGCCGGATCGCGCTCACGCTCCTCCTCATTCTTGGATTGGCCGGCGCCTATCTGCTCTCCCGGCCGGCGGACCCGCGCAATCCTGAGGCCTCTCTCTCCGTGGCCGGGGCGCTGCGGGCCGCGGACGACCGCGGGTATGCCAAGGCTCTGGAGCCGCGCGAATTCCGCTTCCCCGCCGATCACGGCCCGCACCCCGAATTCCGCACCGAGTGGTGGTACTACACGGGGAACCTGGCGACCCGGGAGGGCCGGCGCTTCGGGTTTCAGCTCACTTTCTTCCGCTCGGCGCTCGCTCCCGAGATGCCCGAGAGGAGGTCGGAGTGGGCGACCCGGCAGGCGTACCTCGCCCACTTCACGGTGACCGACGTGGCCGGGGAGCGCTTCCGCTCGTTCGAGCGCTGGAGCCGCGGCTCGGTCGGGCTGGCGGGCGCGCAGGGAGAGCCTTTCCGCGTCTGGGTCCAGTACTGGTCGGCGGAGGCCGTGAGGGGCCAGGCTCCACCCATGCGCCTCCGGGCTGCGGAGGACGGCGTGGCGGTCGACCTCGTGCTCCGGCAGGGCAAGCCTCCGGTCCTCCAGGGAGAGCGCGGGCTCTCCCGCAAGAGCGACGAGCCGGGGAACGCGTCCTATTACTACTCGCTGACGCGCATGCCTGCCGCCGGCACCATCCTTCTGGGGGATGAACGCTTCGCGGTGACCGGCGCCGTGTGGATGGACCGCGAGTGGAGCACCAGCGCCCTCGGCACGGACCAGGTCGGCTGGGACTGGTTCGCGCTCCAGCTCTCGGACGGCTCGGACCTCATGCTCTACCAGCTCCGCCGCAAGGACGGCAGCGCCGACCCGGCGAGCCGCGGCACCGTGATCGGCCCCGCCGGCGAGAGCCGCGCCCTGGAGCTCGACGATTTCGCGCTGGAGGTCCTCGATCGCTGGGAGAGCCAGGACAGCGGCGCCCGCTATCCATCCCGCTGGCGGCTGCGCATCCCCTCCGAGGGCCTGGAGCTGACGATCACCCCTGTCCTGGCCGACCAGGAGCTCGACGTGTCGTTCCGGTACTGGGAGGGAGCGGTCGAGATGGAAGGGACGCATAAGGGCAGGCCGGTGCGCGGGCGGGGGTATATGGAGATGACGGGATACTCAAGGTAACAAACCCCTCCTTTCACGCGTTGGACGGGTGTGCGAGCGAATCCTTCGCGCTCTCACGACGTAGTAAGGGTTGGCGCCCGTCCGACGGGTCTGGAGACGCCTCCTCATCCTCGGCCCCCGGGCGGGCGCCAACCTGCTTTCAAGAGATTGCCGTGGCGCGAGTAGAATGGCCCGGCAAGTCCTGATCCTTAGGAGATATCTGATGAAGAGATCCTTTCGCGTCCTTCCGCTCTGCCTGATGGCGGCGTTCCTCGCGGCCGGCCTCGTGGTGGGCCAGTCGGCGGCGCCTGCGGCCCCCCCTCCCAAGGCCGCTCCGTCCGCGGCGGACAAGGCGCCCAGGAAGGTGCCCGAGTACACGATCGAGCAATTCCTCGCCACCACCAACTGGGGCGGAGCCTCGTTCTCCCCGGACGGTCGCAAGGTCCTGACGAGCAGCAACAAGAGCGGGGTCTTCAACGTTTACTCGATTCCGGTCGAGGGCGGCGAGCCCGTCCAGCTCACCGACTCCAAGGTCAGCGCGATCTTGGCGCTCGGCTACTTCCCCAAGGACGAGCGCTTCCTCTATGACAGCGACCAAGGAGGCAACGAGCAGACGCACCTCTACGTGCAGTCGCCGGACGGCAAGGTCCAGGACCTGACTCCCGGCGAGAAGCTCAAGGCCGAATTCATCGGCTGGTCGGACGACGACAAGGCGTTCTACTTCATCAGCAACGAGCGCGACCCGAGCGCTTTCGACCTCTACGAGATGACGCTCGACGGCTACGCACGCAAGCTCCTCTTCACCAACGAAGGCAAATTTGATATCGCCGGCATCTCGCCGGACCGGCGCTATGTCGCGCTGCTGAAGACGGTGAGCACGAACGCCACCGACATCTATCTCCACGACCGCACCACGGGCAAGACGACGTTGCTTCTGGGACAGGAGGAGGGCGCCGAGATCGCCAGCTCTCCCCAGGACTTCAGCCCGGACGGCAAAAGCCTCTACTACACGACGGACAAGGGGGCGGAGTTCACCTATCTGATGCGCTACGACCTGGCGACAGGGCAGAAGAGCGAGGTCCTGCGCGCGGACTGGGATGTGGTCGGCGCCGGTTTCTCCCGGAATGGAAAGTATTTCCAGGTACTGATCAACAACGACGCGCGCAACGAGCTGCGGGTCTTCGAGGCCGAGGGGATGCGCCCCATGTCTCTGCCTTCCCTGCCCGATGCCGACATCACCGGCGTCAGGTTCTCCGAGGATGGCAAGCAGATGGCCTTCTACGCCCAGAACGTCGCTCCGTCAAACCTCTATGTGATGAACCTGGAGAACGGCAAGATCCGGCAGCTCACCCAGTCGCTCAACCCGGCGATCGACCCCGCGCACCTGGTCGAAGGGAAGGTCGTCCGCTTCAAGTCCTATGACGGAGTCGAGGTCCCGGGCATCCTCTACAAGCCGCACCACGCCTCGCCCGAGAACAAGGTCCCGGCCCTGCTCTGGGTGCACGGCGGCCCGGGCGGCCAGTCGCGGATCGGCTACAGCGGATTCATCCAGTTCCTGGTCAACCACGGATACGCGGTCTACGCCATCAACAACCGGGGCAGCAGCGGCTATGGCAAGACCTTCTTCGCCATGGACGACCGCAAGCACGGCAGCGCGGACCTCGACGACTGCGTGGCGAGCAAGAAGATGCTGACCGGCACAGGCTGGGTCGCTCCGGACAAGATCGGCATCGTGGGCGGCAGCTATGGCGGCTACATGGTGCTCGCCGCGCTGGCCTTCCGTCCGAAGGAGTTCGCGGTCGGAGTCGACCTCTACGGCGTCTCCAACTGGCCGCGCACCCTGTCGAGCATCCCCACCTGGTGGGAGTCGTTCCGCCAGGCCCTCTACAAAGAGATGGGCGATCCGGAGAAGGACGCCGACTATCTCCGGAAGATCTCTCCGCTCTTCCACGCGGACAAGATCGAGCGGCCGCTCATCGTGCTCCAGGGGGAGAACGATCCGCGCGTGCTGAAGGCGGAGTCGGACGAGATCGTCGCGGCGGTGCGCAAGAAGGGGGTTCCGGTCGAGTACATCCTCTTCCCGAACGAGGGGCACGGCCTCTCGCGCAAGGAGAGCCAGGAGAAGGCCTACCAGACGACCCTGGAGTTCCTCGACAAGCACCTCAAGGGTACGGCGGCGGCGAAGGGAGCCCCCTCCCCCTGACCCCCTCCCATCCCTCACCCCCGTCCCCTCTCCCGTGACGGGAGAGGGGGTCAGGGGGTGAGGGTTCAGCGGCGCGGCGGTTACCCCTCTCCCGCCATCGCCGGCGCCAGGCTCAGGCTCGGATAGAAGATCTCGCGTGGGATGTGGCGCAGCAGCTCGCCGGTGCAGAATTCGACCATCTCCGCCTCCAGCCCGCCGCGGTAGCAGACCTTCCCTTCCAGCTCCTCGATCGGGCCGGCAAAGAGGGCGTCGTCCGGATAGAGCCGCGCCATGGTCTTGAAGGCGCCTGGAGCGAGGCGGAAAGGGCCGAGGCTCACGGAATGGAGGCTGTCCACTCGGACGTGCCCGAACACCTGGGCATAGAGGCGCCGGTACTGCTCCTGGTAGCCCTCGTTGTAGATCAGCGGATCGAAGCGCAGCCCCAGCTTCCAGCCCCGCTCCTGGAGCTTCTCCATGGCGCGCAGGCGGCGGTTCACTGAGGGGGTCAGGTACTCCAGAGACCGTTGCACCTCGTCCGGCGTGAAGCTGAAGGCGACGATCACGTTGGGAGGCGCCTCCATGTCGAGCAGCGACTTGATCTGCGTGCTCTTGGTGCGCAGCTCCAGGCAGGCCTGGGGAAACTTGGCGAAGAACGGCACGAAGCTCGCCGCGAACCGGGTCACCGGCTCGAGCGCCAGGCTGTCACAGTCGTATCCCGAGAAGAAGTGGACCGGCTGGTCTCCGGCGGCGCGGATCCGCTCCGTGATCTCCCACTGGAAGTCCTCGTAGTTGATGAAGACGACGTAATGGGCGGAGCGGAACATCCCCTGGAGGAAGCAGTACCGGCAGTCGTAGATGCAGTTGAGCATGTGGGAGAAGTAGAGGTTCCGGGCGCCGCCGTAGCCATACCCCTCGGGCGCCTCGTGGACGAAGCTCCGATGCTTGCGGGCGAGGATCAGCGAGGGCCGGCGCTTCTGCAGGCGGAAGCTCTGCGCGCGGCGGTTGAAGATCTCGCCGTAGCGCGAGCAGGACACCACCTGGGAGTCCGGGAACCGGCTCTGGATCTGCAACGTCCGGGGGTGGCTCAGGATCTCTTCTTCGACGTAGATCATAGGACTACTTCCATCGGCTCGGGCAGCCGGATCGGGATGGCGGCGAGGCGCGTGTCCAGGGCCCGCAGCACCTCGCGCGCTTCGGCGATCCCCCCGAGGTGCACGCCGCCGTAGAGGTCCCCGGGAGCGAGCACGGCGAGGCGCTGGAGCAGCCGGCGGAGCTGGCGCTGCTGGGAGGCGTTGAAAGGCCAGTGCTCCAGGGCTTCCGCGTATCCCGGCGGATCGGCGGACAGGGCCTCGACCTCCCGGGCAAGGTCGGCGAGGCCGCGGGAGAGCTCCGAGATGGCCTCGATGTTCTCGCCGATCAGGCCCTCGAAAAAGGAGGCCGACATCCGCCGCGACAAGGTGGTGTCCGGGTTGTCGGAGACCACTTTGAAACAGTGGATCAGCTCGATGGTGGAGAACCGGCACGCCGTCGGGAAGAAACCGGCGGCTTCCATCTCGTAGACCCAGGGGGACTCATACTCCTCCTCCACCCTCTCCACAGTGAGCAGGGCGGCGGTGGGCCGCGGACTGTCGATCACCAGTTGAGGATACCAGGCGAGGCCGCTCGCCGGGTCCGAGATCTTGTGGGCCACGAAGGCCTCGCCGACCCGGCCCTGGCAGTGGCCGCCGACGCCGACGTTGAGCCAGGCGCGGTCGGCCCTGCCGCCGGAGAGCAGGTGGAGGTACGCCGTGGCCGCTGCGGCGGCGGCCTTGCCCAGGCCCGAGACGATCAGCCAGGGCTCGCCGAGGTCCGGGTCCTCCCCCCGGAAGACGCGGAAAGGCACTTCTCCGGCCGGCTCCATATGGAACCGGTCCACGATGGGCTTGGCTTCAGCCTGGTGAGCTACGACGAAGCGGATCATGTGCGCGGTCCTCTACCGCAGCCGCAGACCGCTATCCTGGCAGGCTGACAGCGAGCCGTCAAATACCGCGGGCTCTTCCGGCAGGCGCGGCTCGCGAGATAATGGCCGTTCCGATCCCGAGCTCCCCATGCCCCCGCTCCCCCTGATCCTCTTCGCCCTCACCTACCTGGGGCTCGCCCTGGGACGGATCCCGCCGCTGAAGCTCGACCGGACGGGCTTCGCGATCCTGGGAGCTGTGGCGTTCCTCGCCTCGGGCTGGATCTCGGTCGAGGAGGCGAAGGCGGCGGTGGATGCGCCGACGCTGGCCGTGCTCTTCGGGATGATGCTGCTGTCGGCGCAATACCGGCTCTCCGGGCTCTATTCGGTGATCGGCGGCCGGCTCGCCCGGATGAGGAACCCGCGGCGCCTGCTGCTGGGGACGATCGTGGTCACGGCGCTCCTGTCGGCGGTGCTCACCAACGACGTGGTCTGCTTCGCGCTGACGCCGCTGCTTCTCAGTGCGCTGCTGGCCGCCGGACGGCCTCCGCTCCCCTACCTCCTCGCCATCGCCTGCGCCAGCAATATCGGGAGCGCGCTCACGCCGATCGGCAACCCGCAGAACATCCTGATCGCGCAGAGCTTCCGGCTCCCCTTCCTGCCGTTCCTGCTGGCCTGCGGAGGCCCGGTCGTGCTGTCCACGGCGGTTCTGTACTTCCTGACGGCTCGCCGGGTGGGCACCGGGACGGAGGCGGCTCTCCCGATCCTGGAGAAGCCGGTGCCGCTCGACCGCTGGCAGGCGGTCAAGGCGGTCCTCCTGACGGCGGCGGTGATCGGCCTGTTCCTCTCTCCGGTACCGGCGCCGCTCACCGCGCTCGGGCTGGCCGGGGTGGTCCTCACCAGCCGCCGGATGCATACGCGGGACGTCCTGGCCCTGGTCGACTGGCACATGCTCGCGCTCTTCGTCGGCCTGTTCGTGGTGGTGCGCGGCTTCGAGCTGTCGGGCTGGACCCAAGCCGCGCGCGACGCCCTGGCCGCAGCCGGCGCCGACCTCTCAGAGCCGGAGGTGCTGGTGCCGGGAGTGGCCCTGCTCGGAAACCTGGTGGGGAACGTCCCCGCGGTCATGCTGATGCTGCCGTTCGTGGGACGGCAGCCGGTCACCGGCTACGCCCTGGCGCTGGCCAGCACGTTCGCGGGCAACGCGGTGCTGGTGGGGAGCATCGCCAACCTGATCGTGGCCGAGCAAGCCGAACGCCTGGGCGTGCGGATCGGCTTCCGCGATCACCTGCGGATCGGCCTGCCGGTGACGCTGCTTTCGCTCGCCTTCGCGATCGTCGCGATGGCGTTCTGGTGAAGAGCGGCTCAGGCCAGCCGGATCCTCCCGATCCCCTCCTGAATATCGATCTTCGTGCCGAACGGCTCGGAGAGCCGGACGATCCTCTCCAGGATCGACTGCGCCTCGGCGCCCTTGGCGAGCGCGGGCGTGCCGCGATGGTAGGCCGGCTCCTCGAAGCCGAGCGAGATGGGGAACAGCTCGACCTCGACCACCTTGCCCTCCTCGAACGTGACCCGCGGCACGAAGCTCTCCCAGAACCGCCGCCCTTCTCCATAGGGGATCTTCTTGTAGTACAGCGAGGGATCGAGGGTGAAGGGATCGAGACCGAGGCCGGCGAGGGCTTCGGGGGGGACCGGGCTGATGGTCTCGTACTGGAAGAGGAAGTTGCCGAGGCTGTAGAAGATCGGCTTCCCCTTGTAGATCTCGACGCCGCGCAGGACGTGCGGGCCGGACGAGACGTAGCAGTCCGCACCCGCGTCGATGCAGGCGCGCGCGAACTTCTCCTGGAACAGGTCGTTGAAGTCGAGCCCGCGCCGCGCCTCGTGGGAGTGGATCGACGCGATGACCATCCGGGAGTTGTTCCTGGCGGTCCCGATCGCGTCGGTGATCCGCTGGACGTCCAGCGGGCTCGTTTGGCCCAGGATGTCCACCTTGTCGCCCGAGGCGATCGTCATCTCGAAGAAGATGGAGGTCCCCTTGGGCATCCGTTCTTCCAGCTCCTTGACGAAGTCGCCGAACTCGCCCCAACCCATCAGGTCGACCAGCGTGGCCTGCGCCTTCCTCATCTCTTCGAACAGCTTCGCGGGAACCTGCACCGCCGAAGAGACTTGCAACGGGTTGAGCCCCGGCCGGCCTTTCAGGTGCGGGTGGGCCAGCCCGGCGGCGAAGTAAGGAGGGAACGTCGAGGCGCAGTTGACCTGGCCCACGCGTCCCGCGGGGGTGTCGTAGTAGGCCGGCCGGGCCGCCGCGCCGAGGTCCACCCCCGACCCGGCGTGCGCGATCCCGACCCTCTCCAGGTTGCGCAGCGTGGCGAAGAGCCCCTCGTACCCGAAGTCCAGGATGTGATTGTTCGCCGTGCCCACGAAGCCGATCCCCATCCAGGCCAGCTCGTCCGCGCCCCAGGGCTCGCAGATCGCATGCGGGTCGAACTGCTTGTATCCCGGAGAGACCTCGCGGGTGTCGGCGAGGACGACCTCGCAGTTGCCCCAGGTGCAGTCGGCGCCGCGCAGGAGCTCGACCAGCTCGAGGAATTCGGGATCGCGCCGCTCCGAAACCCGCCGCGACACCAGGCAGTCCCCCACCGCCATCAGCGTCATGCGGCGCGGCATCGCCTCGGCATCCTCCGGGAGGAAGCGCGATGCGGCAGCGGCGGCGGCGGCTCCGGACACGGTCTTCAAAAAGGTCCGTCGGTCCATGGCTCCTCCTCAGGTCATGCGTGGGACCGCAGGGAGCGGGCCAGCAGGCCGATCCCGCCGAAGAGCAGCACCAGCATGACGATCAGCTCGAACAGGCTGGTGTGCTGGAAGTAGATCTGCAGGTTCAGGATGATGCCGGCCAGGATCAGCACGACCCCGGTGAACAGCAGGAGCCAGCCCAGGACCGATCTGCCGTTGAAGAACAGGATCACGATCCCGAAGATGAACGGCACCAGGGTAAGCCCGAAGGCGCTGTAGCCCCAGAACTGCCAGAAGCCGGTGGTCACCGAGACCCGGCTGGTGAGCATGAAACCGCCGGCGACCGCCATCGCCAGCCCGGCGAGGAACTGTCCCAACCCGCCCGGGGTGCCTCCCGGGCCGCGCAGATCTGCCATGCAGGGTCCTCCTTGGCGCGAAAGCATACCGCGCTTCGGAGATTTTCGCCGAGGCCGATCTCAGGAGCTCCCCGTCTCGCTATGCGGAGCGTCGACCGGCTTGGACTCGGGCGAGCCCTTCTGGCGCAGCCAGATGGAGAAGACGACCATCGCCCAGAGCGCCAGGAACTCGCTCTGCCAGTTCTGGAACGACTCGAACCAGAACCGGGAGGTGAGCATGTACTGGCCGACCGAAACCGGCATGCCCCCGTGCTGCACCTGCTCGTCGTTGTACTCCCCGGCACCGCCGACCGCGTGCAGGATGAAGGAAAGGATGAAGAGGAGCAGGAACGCCAGGGAGAGCGAATTCTCGTAGAGCTTCAGGATCACCCCCCCTCGGCGGATCGGCCAGGGAGCGTCTTTCTTGTTGCGCGACTTCTTTGGGTCGCGGTCGACCTCGTCCGACCCTTCGGGGTCCTTCGACTCCGAGGAGCCCTTCTGGTACAGGAACGCGGTCAGCACCACGTAGAGGAACATCTGGAGGAACTCCGACTCCCAGTTCTCCATGGTGGCTTCGAGGAAGTGGTCGCTCCGCAGGTACTCGCCATACGTGATTGGAGGCCGGCCGTGCTCCTCCTGCTCGGAGTTGTGCTCGCGATGGCCAGCCACGCTCTGCCCCACGATGAAGGTCAGGAAGAAAACCCAGAACAGAACGAGCGAAAGCCCGTTGTCGCGCAGAAATCGTCGCATCACTCTCTCCTCTCCCATCCAGCGGGCCACCTGCTGGACCCGCTCGCGACGACTGCTACACCTCGCGGGTGCCGGCAGGGACCGACGGACGGCTCGGCGAGAGTCTTTTCAAAAGGCGCGCCAACTTACGCCGGGATTTTCCTCAATGCGAAACCCGCCGCAGGATCACGTGCCGGTAGGCCCCCACGGACGGCTCGTCGCGGGCGACTTCGAGGGGGGCTCCGGATCGCGTCAGGATCTCCCCCATCTGGCGGTTGGTGCTGGTGAAGACGAGATCGAGCAGGGCGAGGCCGGCCCGCCTCAGCAGGCCCGGACGGACGCCGTCGGGAATGAATTTGTCGAAGACGGCGATCCGGCCACCGAGCCGGAGCACCCGGGCCGCCTCGCGGAGGCAGCGGACAGGGTCCGGGATGACCTCGAGCACCATGTGCAGGATGGCGGCGTCGAAGGAGCCGTCCGGGAGGTCGAGGGCCATGCCGTCCATGACCCGGAATTCGACGCCGGTCCGGGCGTGTGCTTCCGCTTGCCGCAGCATAGCCGGCGTGAGGTCGATCGCCAATACCTCGGCGTGCCCGGGGATGAAAGGGATGTCCGCTCCCGTGCCGCAGCCGATGATCAGCACCCTCTCACCCGGCCGAAGGTCCAGCAGCTCGATCGAGCGGCGTCGCTGGGGATGAAGCCTGGTGACCCGGTCGTAGTGCGGGGCCCAGATCGTGTAGCGGAGGCGCTGCCAGAAGTTCGGAGGCATGGTCCTGGTTTGTCTGGGTATCACATGCCGCACAGCGGCGCAATGGCTTGCGAATCGAAGGTCGGCTATGTATACTCCGCCTCCCTCGCCGGTAGTAACCCGCCGGTAGTACCAACAACCTAGAGAGACTGATGATGAAGAAACTTCTTGTGAATACGACTGTCTTCGCCCTGACCCTCGGCGCCGCCTCCGCGGCGGGCGCCCAGGAGATCGGACCTCCGACGAGCGCGTGGAAAGTCCCGGCCTGCCAGCGGATCGTCGGCAGCTCGGCCGTCACCTTCACCCAGGACGACGGCGCCACCCTGACGCCGGGCACCCGGCCCTTGACGGGCACCACCTACGCGCTCGGCCTGGTGGCCCTCGACACGCCGAACACGCTGCTGGCGGCTGTCGGCAGCGTCATCTACCGTTCGACGGACGCGGGCTGCCGCTGGACGGTGCTCGCCGACCTGAGCGCGCACACCAACGAGCTGCTGACTCTGACCAAGGCCGGCGGCGACCGCGCCTATGTCTGGGGGGACAACCGAGGCGTTCTCTTCCGCATCGACGGCTCGGCGGTGACCGTGCTCAAGTCGCCCGTGACCTCGGTCCTCGGGATCGGCGTCGATCCGCGGAACGCCGACCACGTGCGGCTCGGCGATGGCAACGGCCAGATCTGGCAGTCGACCGACGCGGGCGCGACCTGGTCGCCCCTCGGCGCTCCGGCCCTGGAGGGCGCCTTCGCCTACCGGGCGGCGTTCGACCGGACCAACCCGGACCACATCCTGATCGGCACCATGGTCAACGGCGCGTACGTGACCACGGACGGCGCCCGCACCTGGACCAGGGCGTTCGGCGTCTCCAAGGGCAACGCCAACGTGTTCAACCTCGTGATCTCGCCGGCCGATCCGCAGGTCGTTTGGGCCATGGGCATCGACCTGGACATCGTCGACACCGATCCGGGCAACGGCCGCTTCATCTACCGCTCGGTCGACGGCGGCTACACCTTCGACCCGGTGATCCACCAGGATCCGGCCGCGGGCATCCAGATGCAGAACGGCCCCACCATGGCGGCCCACCCGACCGACCCCGGCGTCTTCTACTACGCGTTCGGGATGAGCTTCCAGAGCTACGGAACCGACCTCTACAAGTACGACGCGGCGACCCGCCAGCTCACCTGGACCCACAACGCCTATCACGGCATCGGCGCCGTGGACTTCTCGCCCGCCGATCCGTCGGTGCTCTACCTGGGCCTCCAACTGGTCCAGGTCAACTAGAAAAAGCGCTCACAACGACCCAGCGGCCGCAAAGATCATCTCCTTCGCGGCCGTTCCTTCTGGCCCTACTCAGTCAAGGTTCACTCCGAGCTCCAGCAGCTTATTCTCGGCCTCGCGGCTCCGCGACCAGTATTCCTGGTCGTTGGCGAGTTGCCGCGCACGCCGGAGATAGGCCACGCCTAGATCCTTCTGGTCCGTCTCCAGAGTTGCAAGCCCTAGCACGACCAAGGCATGACTTTGCCGCAGCCCCAAACCGAGCTCGTTGGCGAGACTCAAGGCCTTCACAGCTTGGTCGCGCGCACCCTCGGGATCTTTCTGGTCCAGGGCGAGGCGGGCCAGCGCAGTCAGGGCTCTGACCTCGAGCTTGCGGAAGCCAATCCGCTGCGCCTCCTTTAGTACGGCTCTGTACTCCACGCGGGCCTGCACTGCCTGTCCTTTGCGGGTCAGGCGGTGCCCTTCGGACATGCGAGCATTGGCGGCGAGCTCGGGGAAGACCCCTGACTCCGCAAGGGCTCGGCTGTTGCGGATCAGGAGGTCCGCCTCCTCGTATGCCTGCACAGATATCTTCACGTCGGCTTTGTGCTTGAGGAAGATGCTCTGGGCGCGGGGGTTCGTACCCTGCCGGAGCAGATCGAGACACCGGCTATAGAGCTCGTCGGCTCCCTGGAGATCCCCACGGAGGTGCAGAATAAGACCTCGCAGGCCGAGGAGACGCGCCTGATAGTCCTCGTCATAAAGCTCGTGCAGGAGGCGCTCGGCATCCTCCAGGTATCTGCAGGCCGCAGGCAGCCGTCCCATTTCGATGAAGGTGAAGGCGAGACTGAGCAGGACCTCCATGTGGAATCCGCCACCGACCGCGGGGTCTTCAACGACCCGGCAGATCTCGTAGGTCTGCTCCCAGAACGAGCACGCATCGAGAATACACCCATGGGCGCTCAACGCAATGGCGATGTCGTTGTAAAGCCACGCCAGCTCTGCGGGGTAAAGGGGAGCGCACTTGTCTTCTACGAACCGGTGTGCATCGCCGTGCTCGCAATACGTCCAGGAATCCGGCGCCACCAGCTTGGCCAACACTGCGACCCGCAGTGGAAACTGGACGTACCTGTCATACTTACACCATCGTGGCGCCGTATTAGCTTCCATACGGGTTCTGATCAAGCCGAAGGCATCTCGGCAGAGATCGCTAGCTTTCTCTCGGTCTCCCTCGCGAAAGGCCTCTTCTGCTCTCTCAAGCAGCCGATCGAAAAGACTTTTAATCTGGGGACCACGCCTCAGGTCTGGATCGACACCGACGCGGCCAGAGGTGAAGCCCGATAGGCCGAAAGCGGGGAGTGAAGCGGAGGATCCTTGT
The DNA here is from genome assembly GCA_036380715.1 of Thermoanaerobaculia bacterium. Classification (GTDB taxonomy): domain Bacteria; phylum Acidobacteriota; class Thermoanaerobaculia; order Multivoradales; family UBA5704; genus UBA5704. The sequence goes on from DASVEF010000196.1 coordinate 15,541, forward strand.
TGATTCTGAAACAGGACTCCGCGGGCAGTGGAGTGCACTGTATAAGCCGCCCCGCTGAAATCCGGTAGGTTCATCTTAAGGAGCAGACCGGCCTCGATCAGAGCCTGTGTAGGGATCTTACAGGACTGTGGAGCTTCGGATGCCGCATGGCATGCCTCCTCAAAGCAAATCTTGAGGCCTTCCTCGCAAACTGGTCCGAGAAAAACGGCAAGTCTCTCAAGGACGGCCTGCGCAAGTTCCCCGCTCCGGCCTCCATCAAGTCTCCGCAACTGAAGAAGAATCATTTCCGCCAGTCGCTGATCGCGGAGTTGATCCCCGAGCTGGCGGTTCAGATTCTCTAAAGCTTGTAGGGCTGCCCAAGAATTCTCATACTTCTTTAAGTACTTACCAGCAAGGTAGAGACCATAGCTGTGTCCCCGCAGGAGAGAGCAGAGCGCTGAGATCTCTCGTTCCAGGCGGCGGCGGAGCTCCTTACGAAGCTCAAGGTCAAGCTCTTGACAGTTCACAAGCTTCAACAAAGGAGCGAACAGCTCGCCTTTCAGAAGATCGCGCGCCTCCGCTCGTGGAGCCGACACGCGCCGAACGAGCGGCTTACCCTTCCTCTCTCTCTGGAGCAGGTCGAGATCGGCTGGCCACAAGCGGCTCGCCAAGACGACTGTACTCTGGCTTCTCGGATCGGCAAAGACGCTCAACAGCCGTCGGAAAGTGACACTATACGAAATTCCCTCCCCCCGGTGCTCGCCCTTACGCAGCAACCTCTCGCAGCCATCAAGAACCAGAAGATAACGGTGCTCTCGCAAGCAACGAGCGATCCGCTCGTACCGTGAACCTTGAATCTCTCTATTCGGGTCAAAGTAGCTGAGAGCGTAGTCGACGGCCGTGACGGCCTCATTGGCGTAGTGTGCGTTCCAATAAAAGGAGCCAACGAAGCCTCCCTGTTTCACAAGCCGTAAAGCGTAGAGGGATTTGCTGGAACCCGACGGGCCAACTAACACTACCACACCGGGATGGCGGATCTCGTCTTCTAAGCCTTCCATCGAGCTTGTTGGGAATTCTGGAGGGACCTCGATCTCGTGGTAGGGCTGTGGAGGCGCCGGCAGAAGCCCAGGCTTTTTCAGGACCGGTTTTTCGGACCATTCGCGATGCGCCTCTTTTAAATCACTCCCGAGCCGCCGGATCTCGTCGCATAGGGCGACCACTTGAATGCCAGAGCAGCTCACCGGATATGAAATAACGTGCAGACCGAACCGCTCAACAAGGGCTTCATGATAATAAAGATCTGCCTCTCGGTTCTTTTCAAAACACGGAAGGAGTGCAAAGATCGGTCGTGAATCCTTACGTGCGGGGTCGAGCACACCGAACTGGCGTAGCGGGCGCAGGAGATCTTCATCTCTCAACCCATAGCCAATGAAAAGCAACGGGTTGGACCCAAGGATGAATTCAACATTCTGCTGGAATGCCTGAGAGATTCCATCCCCTTGCCCTAGATACAAGCGTTGATAGTCGACTTCGGTAGCGACGATGGACCCTTCAGCATCGAAGCGGCCGTGGCAGTGAAATACCATGTTCTCATTGCCGCGAACCCCCGCGAGAGCGAAGAGTGCGAGTTGGCCAAGGCTGTCGGTTTTGGGAGTAAAAGAGAGCGGATACCGACGGTCACCAGAACTTTGGAAAGAGGCAAGACCGAAATCTTCCTCCGTGACCTCGCCCTGCCGGCACCGAGACAAAGCTCGCTCAATCTCGCAGTCGTAGTTTGTGGTGACGAACCTCCGAATGGGAAGATTGAGAAGTGCCGCGAACAGGTCAACGACTGGACAACATGGGCCTTCGGCGAAATGTTTTTTAAATAGCGCGTGATAGGCCGCATCTAGTTTGTTCTGTTCAAGGGCGCTCTTGCAAGCTCCGATGACGAACATCAGAGCGTTTTCCTGCAAGCGGCCTTTCATGGACTGTGCTCCCCGTTGAAGCGACTCGATATAGCTGACGCATCCAGGTGCACTTTTCTCGTCGTTGAGGGCCTGCAGCGTGCAGGCGAGCACCTTGAAGGCAAGATCTTCCCAAGTGAGATATCCGAAGGGGATTGAAACCCCGCTGCCAATGAAAGCAACAGTCCTGCCCTGGTTGAGTGCATGCAGAAGCAAGCTCCGACTGCGCTCCGCCCGGCCTTCCAGCCTCGCTTCTACCCCTGGTTTAGGGGGCAGTCTGTGAGCTAGGAACTCGAACGGACGAGGTTGTTTTCCATTTGCAGATCCAATCATAAGCCGAACCTCCAGCCTCTTCTCTGTTGATGGGCCTGCTTCTATTATACGAAAGGGATGAACAGAAGGCTCATCCTTTCCGCATCGCGTGGAACGTGCCGTTCGGCTGGATGAAGGTCGCCCCCTTGACCTGATTCCCCTCCAGGTCGAACCGCAGGCTGAGACACCTGGAGACCTTTCAGGTTGAACTCGGTGCTGCGGTACGGGAGCAGCTCGTAGGTCGGCTGCCCTGGCACGGTCACAGTCAGCTTGCTCCCCTGGACCGCCACGGTCGCGATCATCCCCGGCAGCTCGTACTGGCCCGCGAACTTCTGGAGCTGCTCCGGATCGGACAGCGCCTCGGGCGGCCTGCGGGTGAAGACGACCTCCGGCACGCTCGGCTCCAGGACCATCGCGAGGCGTTCACGTCGCCGCGGGCGTTGGTCAGGAAGTTGAGCCGCGTCCTCTCGGCCTGTCCTTTGGCGACGTTCCAGACCTCGTAGTGCCAGTGCTCCAGCGGGGCCTGGAAGGCGTTGTAGGAGAACGACAGCGCCTTGCCGTCGCGCTCGATCTTCAGGTCTCCGGCCATCTCCTTGCCGAGAAGTTGCTGGAGGCCATGCCCGAGCGGGGATAAAGATCCGCTCCTGGACGAAGTCCTCCCAGCTCTTGCCCGAGACCTGCCGGAGGACGGAGGATACGCGCGGCCCGCCTGTCTGTTGCGAAAAAAAGACCTCCCCCCCGGCGAAAGGGGGGAGGTTCCTGGGGTACGAGGCGCGTTGGCCTCAACAAACTCTTTTCGGATCGTCTAAATCTTCGCGCCGGCCGAGGGAATCGAGGGGCTCCATGGTGAGCAGGTCCTCGTCCACCAGCCAGGTCAGCAGGTCCTCGTCGAGCTCCCCCACCTCCAGGGCGGAGGCCACGTGGAGCTGGAGGTGCTCCGGGACCTGCAGGACCGCGGCGCGTTCCATGTCATAGATCAGGCTGCATGAGCCGTCCCCGCCCACCACCGGATGCATCGCGCGCCAACGAAGGGCACCTGGCATGGGGAAACTCGCTGTATCCATCAAAGACCTCCTGACTGCAAAAACCGGGGCGCGGGGGGCGCTATCTCTTTAAGACTAAAGGAGTATTCCCCTCGCCCTACTAGTAACGTTGCCGCAGAGGGTCTTAACGGGACAAACTCGGAAAAGATCAGAACACCGGAAATTGCGAACCCTCACCCCCTGGCCCCCTCTCCCGCAGCGGGAGAGGGGGAAAACAGAAGGAAGGAGGGAAGGAAGGAAGAGGGGGGATCTACTGCCGGGCGGACGAATCTTCCTTCAGCCAGCGGTCGAGCCAGCCCAGCACGGTCTCGTGCCAGAGGAGGGAATTGGCCGGCTTGAGGACCCAGTGACCCTCGTCCGGGAAATAGAGGAGCTTACTGGGGATGCCGCGCCGCTGCAGGGCGTTGAAGGTGGAGATGCCCTGGGTCTCCGGGATGCGGAAGTCCAGGCCTCCCTGGACCACCAGCATGGGCGTCTTCCAGCGCTCCACGGAGTTGACCGGGTTGTTCTTCTCGTAGACCTCGGCCTTCTGCCAGTAGGGGCCGCCGAAATCCCATTCCGGGAACCAGAGCTCCTCGGTGCCGTAGTACATGCTCCGCTGGTCGAACACGCCGTCGTGGTTGACCAGGCAGCGGAAGCGGTCGGGCCACTGGCCGGCGATCCAGTTGATCATGAAGCCGCCGTAGGAGGCGCCGAGAGCGCAGGCGCGGTCGCCGTCCAGCCAGGGGTAGCGGGCGACCGCGGCCTCCAGCCCTTTCTGGAGGTCGACCAGAGACTTGCCCCCCGCGTCCTGGTTGATGGCGTCGGTGAAAGCCTGGCCGTAGCCGGTCGAGCCGTGGAAGTCGACGTTCACCACCGCGTACCCCGCCCCGGCGAAGGCCTGGGGGTTCCACCGGTAGTGGAACTCGTTCTGGTTGGACCCCTGAGGCCCGCCGTGGATGATGAAGGCGATCGGATACTTCCTGCCCGCCGCGAAGCCGGCCGGCTTGACCACCCAGCCGTAGACGGTGTGGCCGTTCGCCCCTCTGAACTGGAACGATTCGGGCTCGCCCATCTGGACCGCCGCCAGCTCCTCGCGGTTGAAGTCGGTGATCTTGCGCAGGTCCGAGCCGTCCGTCTTCACCGTGTGGAGCTCCACCGGCGAGAGCAGGGTGTCGCGGCCGAAGACGATGCGGTCGCCGGCCAGGGCGGGATTGCGGACGTGCCCCTCGGTCACCAGCTTGCGGACCTTCCCGCTCGCCACGTCGATGGCGAAGAGCGGCGTCTGCTGGACGTCCTGAGCCGTGGTGTACAGCGTACGGCCGTCCGCCGAGAAGAAGACGCCGTTCGAAGACCGGTCCCACTCCTCCGCCAGCACCCGCTCCCGGCCCGAGGCCACGTCGCGCAGCACGATGTAGAAGCGGTCGGCCTCGTAGCCCGGGCGCTTCATGCGCAGGTAGGCGAGCGTCTTGCCGTCCGGCGAGAAGACCGGCTGGGTGTCCCACGCCGGATTGGCGTCGGTCAGGTTGCGCGGCGGCCTGGAGCCGTCCACTGGCACCTCATAGAGATCGAAGTCGGTCGACCAGGCCTCTTCGCGGTTCCGCTCGCCGGCGAGACGCGCCGTGAAGACCACGGTCCGGCCGTCCGGCGAGAAGGCGAATTCCTCGGCGCCGCCGAAGGGGCGGGAGGGGACGTCGGCGTGCGACACCCCCTGGCTGAGGTCCACGGGCTCGCCGATCTTGCCGTTGGCGAGGGGTGCCACGAAGAGGTGGTTGCGCCGGCCGTCGCTCCAGGTGTCCCAGTGGCGGAAGAACCCGCCCTCGTAGACCTGGCCCGAGACCTTGCTCTTCTCCTTCTCGTCGAGGCGCTGCCGGGTGCAGGCGATCGCCGGGCAGTCGGGATAGACCTCCAGACTGAAGGCGAGGCGCGAGCCGTCGGGCGAGACCGTCAGGTTGGAGACGTCGAGCGGCAGGTCGGTCACCTGCGCCGCGTCCTTGTCGGTCCCCGGAACGTCCACCCGCCAGACCTGGCTGGAGCCCGAGCGGGTGGACAGGAAGTAGAGGCTCTTGCCGTCGGGAGACCAGCGGGGGTTGGTGTCCGATCCCTCGTGGGCGGTGACCTGAGCCAGACCGCTGCCGTCGAGATTCGACACCCAGATGTCGTTCCGCCCCCGGTTGGCCTCGAAGTCTGTGGTGCGCACCACGAAAGACACCCGCCGTCCATCGGGTGACGGCTGGGGATCGGAGAGGCGCTGCATCAAGTGCAGGTCGCGCGCCGTGAACGGATGGGGCTGCCCGGCCGCGGGGAGAGCGACGGCCAAGGCGAGCAGAAAGAGGGAGATCTTGCGCATCAGGTCCTCGATTCGGTTTTGAAGGGGTTGTCGGCCCCGGAGAACTCTAGCGCAGGAGGCCCTGGCCTGTCCCCGTGATGTGATCGATCCTTCTCCTGAGCCAGCGCGCCTCGTCGTCGAAGCCTTCGCTCTCGCTGAATTCCAGCAGGCGGCGGTACCGCTCCACGACGTCGAAGCCGATGCTGCGGTGGAGCTTCCGCAGATCCACCGGACAGAGGTGGAGCGGGCGCGAGTCGGCCTCCTCGAGGGAATTCGATCCGTTGATCAGGCACCGGAAGGCGGTACAGTGCGGGATGCCGAACATGTGCACCGTCTCATGGGCCAACACCTTGCAGCTCCGCTTCATCATCAGCTTCCGCCAGTCGCCGGTCCGTGGCTCCCCATAGAACTGGGGATCGTACCGAGCGAAGCTGTAGATTCCGACGCGCCCCCGCAGGGAGGCTTGTCCGAAAACGAAGTTCCATTCGGGCCCGGGGTACAGATCCTCCATGGTGACGCCCAGCATCGCGAAGGCGTCTTTCGGGAGCCGCTTCTGCAGGAATCCGATGACATCGCCGGTGCGGAGCTGGCGTTGTCCCGTCCCAGGGTTCTGCCGCGCGGCGACAGGTACCTCCGAGAGATCCAGCGTCGGCCGCACGCGCACGTCCATAGCGAAAAAGGCCTCGGCGAGCTCCTTCAATCGAATCAGGGACGGGCTGTCTCCCGGCGGAAACTCACCCAGAGGCTGGAGATAGAGCGTATCCCGGCGGTTATCCGGGCGGTTGGGTTTCGAGCGGACGAACTGCTCGAACGTCTGGCCCGGCTCCGGACGGATCGACAGCCAGTCGCCGAAAACCGGCTCCGGGAGCGGCTCGAAGTCGCCACTCGGCTCGAACGCGCGCCGGAGCACCTCCGGAGGGTTGGCGTCGGAGCAAGCCATGCAACCCAGGGCTGTCGCCGATAGGACAAGGAGTCGCACCCAGAGGGGGATTCCTCCGCTCTCTACCATAAAGACAGCTTAGCGCAGCCGGGATAGGACGACTGTCAGCTTCAACGGCCTGTTAGGCGTCACTGCGCCTGGCGCCGGAGTACAACATGGGTGGCCTTCTCCGACCCCACGAACTGCACGCATTCGTATCCCAAGGCTCGCAGGTCAACCCCTTCGAACAGTCGCTCTCCTCCGCCGAGCAAAACCGGCGCGATTGCGACGTGCAGCTCATCGATCAGGCCCGCACGAAGATACTGCTGTATGGTATTGGGCCCACCACCAATTTGCACGTCCATCCCGTCCGTTGTCTTGCGCGCTTGGTCAAGCGCCTCGTGAATGCCGCCTGTGACGAAATGGAATGTCGTGTTGCCTTTCATCTGTATGGGCGGGCGCGCGTAATGGGTCAGGATGAAAACTGGAACGTGAAAGGGTGGGTCGTCCCCCCACCAGCCCTTCCAGTTCATGTCCGGCCAGGGGCCACGAATCGGTCCGAACATGTTCCTCCCGAGGATCCAGGCACCAACATTCTTGCCGCCCCGCGCAGCGAAATCGTCATCAATCCCTCTCGCGCCACCTTCCTTTCCATGCATCTGCCGCCAAGCGCGAGTGGAGATTATCCAGTCGTGCAGGGCCTCACCGCCGACGCCGAGCGGATTGTTAACGCCTTGCTCCGGACCCGCTCCGTACCCGTCAAGCGAGATGGTGAAGCTCTCAACTCGGACTCGCGTCATTTTCATGCCTCCGTTTGGATTGCCTAACGCTTGGCGCTTCAGCGACAGACGGCGCAGCCGGCTGTTCGCTGGAAGCGTTGGTTGGGCGCCGAACTTAACACACTCCTGCCACAAGGAGCGGGATTCTGGCCATCGACTGAGATGAAAGCATACCCCACTCCTGGCTCACCGAAGTTCACAAAAAGGGAACCTGCGTGGAATCAAGCTGCAGCACCAGTTTCCATATACCAAGGCTTCCAAGGGTTGTGGTCCCCTGACCGTATGAGATCTCCCTTGCCGCTTTCGCAGCGTTCCCCCACAGATGCCAAGCGAGCGTTAAAGGGCGAACGGATCCCGGATGAATCTCAGTTCGGCGCCAACTTGCGCTCTACTTTGGCGGGCTCCAACTGCCACATCGCACCAGTCAGGGCGTCGACGCCGAACCCAGCTCCGCCGAGAAGTGCACCGAGAAGGAAATCGACGAACGCCTGGTCCGATTGCCGCGTAGTGCCGCTCGCTGCGCCGGCGATCGGCGCGGCGAAGTTTCCCCACACCCAGCCGCTGGGGCTCGAATCGAACACCACCGTCTCGGAATGAAAGCCGGGTCGCGTCAGGATGAGCGAACACTGCTCAACGCGACGCGGCAGACGGACCGTCGCCGGCGTCACCGCCGCCGGTTGCTGCTTCCCGCAGCGAACCTCAACGGTGGCACCGGCGGGATCGGTGACAACCCTGATCTCCTGGTGACGCCCGTTGTGCAGAGTCGCACAGCCCTGCGTGAGAATAACCACCGCGACGAAGGTCTTGGTCTTGTGGTTCACGCGATTCGCTCCTTCACTCAAGGCATCGATGCTATCAGCCTCGGCGGGTCGCTTCCCGATCAGGGGTTTAGGGTTCCACCACAATTTTCACATCAAGCTGCAACTGGGACTTGGCGCTTTCCAGTGCCGCCGCAGGAGGAGCAAGAAGGTTTTGGTTGGATGAGGAAAGCTTGCTCCAGTAACCCGGTTCTCTGTACCACTGCCTCTGCAGGCATCGCATGTAACAATCTTGCATTCCGTTCTCACTGATCTCTCCTGTCCATTCCCGAGACGGCCAACGGCGCTGAAGCTCGCCGGCGGACGACGCACGAAAGTGCGTTGACCGTCCGGTGCAGCGCGTGAGTTGGGCGTTCGCCAGTCGGCTACTCAGTTCAGATTCATAACGCTAATAGCCCCAACTGCTAATGTGAGCCCCGCATAGCCCCGTTAGCTCTGCCTGAAGTAATCATCCGGCTTGCTAATACCTTTTAAGATCACGCCAAACGCCTCGTTGAGATCTTTATACTCAAATGTGTTCTTGTTTTGGCCAAACGTTAGTACAGGAGGTTTTGAGCTGTGATAGAGAACAATAAGTCGCCTTGCTTCGGCCATATCCAATTCACGCTCCTGCCAGCCATTCACTCGCCGGCTAGGTCCATTCATCACCATAGCCATTTGGGTAGATGTCTCAAAAAAGATCACATAGTCACAGGATTCCATCCCTCTACGGAGATGCTCAGCTAGCTTCCTGTCGGCCTCAGCAGAGCTCGCCTCGGGACCAACTTCAAAAGGATGCTCTTGGTCGATCCACGCCGAGTACCCCTTTAGCTTCAATATCTCCAATATTTGTCCAGCCTCCGCCTTGTACTTTGCCCATTTGTAGCTAATAAAGAAATCATAATCATGCATCATGCCCTCCTCCCACTCGTCTCGAAAAATCAGCCCGACATCTAAATGAAATCCGGTTTCGAACCTCCCTGAGGCGGGCCTTTCCAATGTGCTTCCTCAGTCTCCCGGGTTTTCACACGGCCTGGGGCCGGAGTTATGCCCTACTTCTCCTTACAGTAAAAGCGCTAGTTCGGACACGTAGCGTCATAGGCCTCTCCTGCACCGAACAGTATGACTACTACGTGGCTCCCTTCGACCACACTGTTGTTTACCCGCATTCCTGGCCGCACTTCAAAAATCCCGAGAGCCCCGGAGTAAAGGCCAGCGATATAGAAGCTAGATTGGTCCTTAAAAAGCTCCTTGACCTCTTCTTCCGTCGGCTCGGCTCCTTCGACCTCGTCCGACCAATCAGCAGCTATCGAGAGGAGGTACTTGCCCTGATGCTTCCGTACCCGAATCTCCGCATCTCCACCTTTTCGTGTCGAATAGCAACCTAGTAGACCTTTGAGGGGGTCACCCATGACAGGTGAAGCGGAAGTAGGTCCTTTGCAACCGAGGAGAACTACTATCGCGAGAAATAGTGAACTCCAGTTTAGGAAGTGACCAAACCAGTGCCGACGCTCCTTCACTTCGTTTCCACTGGCGAACTCGGGGTTGCTAATCATTGCACCTCTCTCCTCATCCACAATCGGAGTTGGCACTGACGCATAATGACTCTGCCTCTCACCGGCAGCGTAGCTGTCCGGTGCAGGGGCTGGTTATATACAGGATGCCTCACGTTCCATAATTTACCAGTACTCCTAATTCATGTTGTGCCCATTCATACCGTCCTCTACAGACTCTTCGATTCTGGCCGATAACCCCATCTTGACAGCGACTCAGACCGTAGAGCCATCCATAGATAATCTGCTCGCCAAGGCTAGTGGTACACTGCTCAACGTATGTTTTGCCATTGACAGTGCACCTCATTGTAATAAGTTCGTTTTTCGGAGTACTTTCTCCACAAAACTCACGGAGCCTTGCCAACGTCGGTAAATTGGTGGTTGTTGCCGCCGTTGCCTCTCTAAGCTCTTGGCACAAAGCGCTAGTGAATTCCTGCCTCTGCTGTAGAACTCGAGTTAATTCATCAAAGTTTGGCACATTGGGTTTACCGTGACTTGCACACCCGGCAACTCCAAGAGCCATAAACACCAATAACCAACAGCGAGTAGTTACCTTTGTCTTCTCATCAGATTTCATAGGGATCTCCCAAATCGAGTGAACGTATAACGGCTCCGAAGGTGAGCGGCGGGACCGCACGATAGTGCGGTATCCGTCCGCTCAACCGCTCGGGTTAGCCGATTATCACTGCATTCAGATGAAACAACAGGTCACTTAGCCTGCTCTTGTAAGCCGAAATCAAGAGTACTGCCTATGCAGGCATTGGTTGGTGTTTCGGAGGCCGCCCCGTACTCCGAGCAGTAGGCGAACTCACACTGGTGGAACTGACAGTAGCTGCCTGGACATTGACTACTCCCATAACAGGGCAGCCCATTATTTGCACAGGTCGCGCCACACTGCGAACTACCTGTACAATAAAGATGGTAATATGGTCCGCTTAAGCACCAACCCCGGCACGGTGGGCCGAAATGCGTGCAACTACGGCCGTTATCCATTCCGCCAACACAAGTTCCTCCAAAAGCTGAAGCCGACAGAAACACGAATGCTCCTGTGAAAATCAAGATGCAAGTACTCTGGTGTTCCGCAGCGTTGCTCTGACCATAATCTGGAACATGACGTGCCCCTTTCTATGGGTTACAAGTTGAGCATCCGGCGAACGCTTGACGCTTCAGCGACAGACGGCGCAGCCGGCTGTTCGCTGGAAGCGGGGGTTCTGCGGCCTTTCGCCTATAGTCACCTTAGACTCGGCCTAGTTGAAGATGCGAACTTGAACTTCCTCGCTATCGCCCACTCCATAGATGGACCTACTGATATTTCTTATGATGCTTGCTATCTTCGGCCATGTGCCCATCACGTCTACGCAGTACTGCCCCTCCGTATATCCAGTGCGGGCCTGAAGTCCCGCTTCCCTCGCAGCCTGGCGAAACAAGTCTGTATCGCTTGGCTCAAGACTCGGCGCGCAGAGTTCCACCTCATTACGGTTCACAATCATCTGAATATCTTCTTGCGCCGTCCTGAACTTCAACTCTAGGACCATTCCCCAAGCCTCAATCGCCCCAAGCTGTTCGAAAATACTTTCGAGGTCCGAGAGACGATACGATCCGCTAAGCTCCTCCGCCTTCTTCACCGAGGCCCGAGAGGGGGGCGCCGATTCGCTGTCCCTTGCCCGACTGGCTCTTCTCTGGTCTCGTGTGACAAAGAGGTACGCGAGGCAGCCCACGACTAGCGCGAGTACGCCGAGATAGAACAACCAGTAAAGGAACTCCATCATCGTAAGCTCACCGTAGTACGTTTCCTCGCTCGTTCAGAGGCGCGCTCGCTCTGCCGCAGAAATGAGAGTTTATCCGGCACCGCCACAAGCGTCTCGGTTGCTTATCCGACATCATCCAACTCTCGCTAAAGTGCAGGCGGCGAAACCCATACGGCTGCTATCCCTCTCTTGTGCTGAGACTTAGCCAGTCTACCCCCATTTCCGCCTTCGCGTCAATGCGGCAGAAGCGGCCGTATAAGCGTCCTTCCCCGGGGGAAGCCGGTTGCTTATCCGGCTTGGGCTCTTGCCGGATTTCCGGAAATCATTGAAGGGAGATAGTTTATGGTCCGGGCGGAGCGGCGACCCCGGCGGCGTTTGCCGGATAAGCAGCCCGACTCTATGCCGAAGAATTGGTCCATCCCTCGGCTGCACAGAGATTTACCCGCGATTTCAGATTCGGTGGGGTGCTGCTTATCCGCTCGATGGTGGCCGGATATGCCGCGAGGCGAAGACGGCCGGAGGGCCGGCCGCCCTGCCCCGGTCGACGGCCTGCAGAGGGAGAACCGCGTCCACTATTCGTCGGGTGCCGCAGAGGAGGAGAATCCGGCCAGAAATTGCCGGGAAAGGAGCGGAGTCTCCGAAGGAGGGCTCCCGGGCCGCGTGCTACAGTACGAGACTGAAGGATGTCGGGAGAGCGCGCGCGGGTTAGGAGAGCAAGTCCGTCGAGTCTCAGGATCGAGGACGCCGGCTGTAGCTCGGACCGGGGTGAGTCTTTCACGCCTGAGCAGCGCGATCTCCGGCGCAAGCGGGAAAGCCTGGAGCTGTCGCGGCGGCGTGTCCTGCAAGACCTCGAAGCGGCTCGCTCTGTCCGCCGCACCTCTCTAAAGCACGCTCTGGCCTTTCTGGACGAGGAGCTCAAGAAGCTGGGTGACTGAGTCAGTTGCCTCAGCGACCTATAGTCAGTTGTCGCGACGACCGAGACAGTTGTCCCGGCGACCGAGTCAGTTGTCTCGGTGACTGAGTCAGTTGTCTCGGCCACTGAGTCAGTTGTCTCGGCCACTGGGACAGTTGTCTCGGCCACTGAGTCAGTTGTCTCAGCGACTGAGACAGTGGTCCCGGCGACTGAGTCAGTTGTCTCGGTGACTGAGACAGTTGTCTCAGCGACTGAGTCAGTTGTCTCGGTCACTGAGAGGGTGTTTGGAAAGTGTCGGAAGACGTGCTAAAGTTCGTCTATGGGATACCCCAGTGACCTCAACGACACGGAATGGCGCATCCTTCGGAGCCTTCTTCCGGCCGCCAAGCCAGGAGGCAGGCCTCGAACCACAGATCTCCGGGCGATTGTGAATGCCATCTTCTACGTTCTGCGCAGCGGCTGTGCTTGGCGCATGCTTCCCCAGGACTTCCCTCCTTATCCGACGGTCTACATGTATTTCAGGCAGTGGAAACAGGACGGAACT
>DASVEF010000197.1:0-11459 GCA_036380715.1 Thermoanaerobaculia bacterium
TCCCGCTCAACCAGCCTCCCGAGGTCGAAGCCGGACCCGACGAAACGACCAGCGTCGCAACGACCCTCGAGCTCCAGGGCGACGTCACCGACGACGGCCGGCCCGTCGGCGCCGACCTGATCGTGCAATGGAGCGTGGTGAGCGGTCCGGGCGCAGCCGTCTTCGGCAGCCCGAACCATGCCCTCACCACGGTCACCTTCGCCGAGGAGGGGACCTACGTATTGCGCCTCACCGCGAGCGACTCACAATTCACGGCGAGCGACGACGTCACCATTACCGTGACGCCCGCAATGCATATCAATCAACCGCCGGTGGTGGACGCGGGCGCGGCCCAGACCATCCAGCTCCCGGCGGGCGCGGATCTCTCCGGCACGGTGATCGACGACGGCCTCCCGCAGGGCGGCACGCTCGCGCTGGCGTGGAGCGTGGTGAGCGGCCCGGGCGAAGTGACCTTCGTCGATCCCGAGGCCGCGACCACCACGGCCCGCTTCAGCCTCCCGGGCACCTATGTGCTCCGGTTGACGGCCGACGATCTGGAGTACCGGACGAGCGACGACGTAACGATCACGGTCGAGCCTGCGCCGGTGTTGAACGACGCCCCGGTGGTGGAAGCCGGTCCAAATCAGACCCTCACATTGCCGGCCGCAGCAACCTTGAACGGCAGCGTCACGGACGATGGATTTCCCGAGGGCGGTGCGTTGACCAGCCAGTGGAGCGTGGTGAGCGGTCCCGGGCCGGTGACCTTCGCGGACCGGACGCAGACCGCGACCACGGCCACGTTCGTCGATCCGGGAACCTATGTGCTGCGTCTCAGCGCGAGCGACTCGCAGCTCACGAGCAGCGACGACGTCACCGTGACAGCGAGCGCGCCTGCCGGAGCAAAGCCGACGGTGTCGCTCACGAGCCCGGCGGACGGCGCAGAGGTCACGACCTTCACCGACGTGACCGGTTCGGTGAGCGGCGGAATCTGGAAGCTCGAATACCGGCTCGACGGGGACGCGGCCTCGACCGCGCCGTGGACCGTGTTCGCCTCGGGTAACGGAGCGGTGAGCAACGCGAAGCTCGGCGTGTTGGACCCGACGATGCTGCTCAATGGGACGTATGCGATCCGGTTGACGGCGACGACGGTGGGGGGATCGGCAAGCGTGACGAGAAACGTGGTCGTGAAGGGAAACCTGAAAATCGGGAATTTCACGCTCACGTTCACCGACCTGGACATCCCCATGGCGGGGATACCCATCCAACTCCTCCGCACGTACGACAGCCGTGACAAGCGCAGAGGCGATTTCGGCATCGGGTGGACGTTGAGTATCAGGGACGTCCGCCTTGAGAAGAGCGCCGTCTTGGGCCAGCATTGGGAGCAGACACGCAGCCCCGGGGTCCTTCCTACCTTCTGTCTCCGGCCTACTCGCCCGCTGATTGTAACGATCACCTTTTCGACTGGGAAGGTGTACAAGTTCGAGGCCATTACTACTCCTCAGTGCCAGCAGGTCGCACCCCTCACCGAGGCCACGCTCGGCTTCCGCCCGGTCGCCGGCACGCGCGGGTCGCTCGCGGCGCTCGATGACTCGGCGGCGCTCGTGGAGATGACCAATGGCGGGGCCCCCGGACCCTGCGAGCTCACCAGCTACAGAACGTTCACGGCGATCAATCCGCGCCTCTTCCGTCTCACCACCGAGGACGGCATTGAGTATGTCATCCATCAGCGCGACGGCCTGCAGAGCATCAAGGACCTCAACGGCAATACCATCACGATCAACGCAAACGGGCTCATCCACTCGCTCGGCAAGAGCGTGACCTTCGTGCGCGACGGGCAGGGCAGGATCGCGAAGATCACGGATCCGGCCGGGAACGCCATGACCTACGCGTACGACGCGAATGGGGATCTGCGCTCGTTTACGGATCGCGAAGGGAATACCACGACATTTGCGTACGACGAGACGCATCGGCTCCTGACGATTCTGGATCCGCTGGGGCGGCAGGCGGTGCGCAACGAGTACGACGAGCACGGGCGTCTGGTGAGCCATACCGATGCGTCGGGGAACACGATTCGGTACGCGCACGATCTCGCGGCTCGCCATGAGATCGTCACCGATCGTCTCGGGCGACAGACGCTGTACGAATACGATGCGAGCGGCAATGTGGTCCGCGTTACCGCGCCGGACGGGGCGGTCACCCAGAGCACCTATGACGCGCAGAACAACAAGCTCACCGAGACGGACGCCCTCGGGAACACGACCCGCTACACCTACGACGCGGCGGGGAATCCGACGAGCGTGACCGACCCGCTCGGGAATGTCCAGCGCTTTACCCGCAACGCGCGCGGGCAGCTCTTGAGCTTGACCGATCCGCTCGGCCGCACTGCCACAACCGCCTATGACGGGCGCGGTAACCTGACCTCAGTCACGGATCCGGCGGGCGCGGCGATGACGATCTCTTATCCGACGCGCGGCGCAACCCCGATTGCGGTGCAGAACGCCTCGGGTCAGGTGACGCGGCTCGAGTACGACGCGAGCGGCAATCCGATCAAGGTGATCGATACCCTCAACAACGTCCGGATCTACACCTACGACGCGAACAATCGCCGGCTGAGCGAGACCCTAACGCGCACTGCTGGTACTGGCACCGAAACGCTCGTGACCCGCTTGGTGTACGACCGGATGGGCCGCGTCGTCGAGATGATCCGCCCCAATGGTACTGTCGAGCGGACTGCCTACGATCCAGCCGGTCGCGTGATCCTCGAGACCGACGCGCTCGGTCGCGCCATCCGCTCGGAGTACGACGAGCTCGGGCGTCTGGTCCGCACCATTTTCCCTGATGAGACGTGGGAAAGCACGAGCTACGACCCGGAAGGCAATCGCACGTCGAGCACCGATCGCGCCGGGCGCGTCACGCACTACGAATATGGCGCGAACGGGAAGCTTGCCAAGGTGATTGCACCCGACGGGACCGCGACGACGAGTGAATACGATCTCGCGGGTCGCCTCATCAAGAGCGTCGATCCAGACGGGAACGCCACGCTCCACGAATACAACGCCGCAGGGCGCAACACCAAGGTGACCGACGCGTTAGGCAACGTTACCCTGTTCTCCTACGACGCTGCGGGGAACCTCGTGGCGCGGACCGACGCGAACGGCAATACCACGCGATACGAGTACGACGGGAACAACCGCCGTACTCGCACGGTGTACGCCGATGGTACTTCGGAGGTTACTGCGTACGATTCGATGGGGAACCTGCGCGAGCAAATCGATCAACTCGGCCATGTTACAAAGTTCGAGCACGACGCGCTGAACCGATTGGCGAGCGTTGTCGACGCCCTCGGAGGCGTGACCTCGTACGCCTACGACGAGGCGGGCAACCGCGTGACGCAAACTGACGCCGCGGGACGCACCACTCGCTTCGAGTACGACCGCGCCCGGCGCCTCGTCCGGCGCACGCTCCCGTCAGGCCTTTCCGAGAGATTCGAATACGACACCGCCGGCCGGCGGACCGCCAAAATCGACTTCAACGGCGCGCGCACTGAATATCGTTATAACGCTGCGGGCCGTCTGATCGAGAAGCGCCCTGATCCGCGGTTCGGCATGGCTCCGATCGTGTTTTCGTACCGGCCCGACGGATCGCGCGCCTCCATGGTCGATGCCAGTGGTACGACGGAGTACGAGTATGATGCCGGCGGGCGTCTCACCGCCAAGCACACGCCGCAGGGGATCCTCCGTTATACATATGACGGGCGAGGGAACCTGGCTTCACTTTCGTCCGATGCCTCCGACGGCGTATCGGTTCGCTATTCGTACGATCGCCTCAGTCGGCTGGTCGAGGTGATCGATGAACGGCTCGCCGCAGGCACGACCCGCTATACGTACGATGCCACAGGCAATCTGGCAAGCATGGCCCAACCGAGCGGCGTGCAGACCTCATGGGCCTATGACGCCTTGCACCGATTGGTTGAAGTCGCTGTCACGGGTGGCGTGCCGCTCGCCCGTTACGCTTATACCCTGGCGGTGACGGGACACCGCGCGGCGGTCACCGAGCTTGGCGGGCGCACCGTCACCTATGGGCATGACGCCCTGTCGCGTCTGATCGACGAGGCCATTTCCGGGGCCGGCTCGGCCGAGGCCAATGGATCTATACGTTACGCCTACGACGCGGTGAGCAACCGCCTGTCGCGAGTCTCGACGATCGCTGCGGTCCCTGGCGCAACCTACGCCTACGATCCGAACGACCGCCTGACAAGCGACACCTATGACGCGAACGGCAATACCCTCAGATCAGAAGACAGACGGTTCGAGTACGATTTCGAGGATCATCTGCAGAAATTGGTGGACGGGAATCAGACGTTCGTCTATGACGGCGATGGTAACTGTGTAGCCAAGACCGTCGAAGGGATCACCACACGATATCTCGTGGACACGCTGAACCCGACCGGCCTGCCGCAGGTCATGGAAGAGCGCGTTGACGGCGCCGTGCGGCGAGTCTACACCTACGGCCTTGACCTCCTCTGTCAACGGCAGATCGTCGATGGGGCCTTCCGGACGAGCTTCTATCTGCTCGACGGTCAAGGGAGCGTCCGGGCGCTTACCGATGAGAGTGGATCGGTTACCGACACCTACGATTACGATTCCTTTGGAAACCTGCTCGCATCGACCGGCTCGACCGCCAACGAGCGACGCTATCGTGGCGAGTGGTTCGACGCCCGTATGGGTCTCTATTCCCTACGGGCGCGTTACTACGATCCGGCGACAGGGCGGTTCACCACTTCCGATCCCTTCCTCGGCGATCCGTTCGCTCCGGTCTCGCTGCACCGGTATCTGTACGCGAACGCCAATCCTATTGCGTTCCATGATCCGACCGGGCTGTTCAGCATGCCGAGCATGATGATCAGCACGGCGATCATGGGCACGCTGCAGACGCTGGCGATCGGCATGCTCAAGGGTGCGCTTCTGGGCGTTGCGATCAACGTGGTGGTCACCCTCATCGAGAACTATTTGAGCGGTAGGAATCTCCTCAGCGGCCTCGCGCACAGTGCATGGTCCGGGGCGATCTTCGGCGCGCTGGCGGGGACAGGGGTCCTCGCGCTACCCTACGTACGTGCCGTCGCTATCGGCCTCGGCTTTGGAATGGCGATGGTGGGGGCAGTCGAGGCGTTCCTGGTTGAGCAGAACTACAGCCTTGGTGCTTTCCGCATGGTGCTCATCCTGCTTCCCTTCATAATCGCCTTCCGCACACGGCCGCGCCGTAGTGGCGGGGACGATCTCGAAACCATCTATATCGCGGAAGAAAGACTTCAAATGCTTGATAATGGCTCGGTGAAAATCGTCGGAGAAGATACTATTTGGTTCTACGTCGCGGAGCAAGCCGTCATCACACGTCTCAGATTGCAGGGCGGAGGATGGCTTCAGGCCGTCCAAGTCCTCAGAAGTTTCATGAACAACATCAGGGCTAGGGCTAAACCCATTCACCAAGCGTCCTTCCCCGATCCTACATATATCAATCGCCGTGGCAGTACCGATGTAGAACAATATGGGATAACTCGCTTCTGGTTTGAGGCTTTTGAAAATGCGATTCGAGAGCTGGATGATAGATTCATCACCGAATGATCGCCGCTCGCTTCGACCGGCTCCCTCCGGCGCACCGGAGGGAGCCGGGTGCTCGTCCTAGACGCAGCAGGGGTAGGCGCAGCACTGGCCGTACAGACACGCGGAGCCAGACTGCACCCAGGTGCCGCTGGAGCTGCAGTGCCAGTAGATCGCCTTCCGGATGTTGCAACTGCAGCAGCCGTAGGTCGTCCTCTGCGCCGGCGGCGTACACTGCGCGGCAATCGCAGGCTGCACCAGCGACAGTCCAACGAGGGCGGTGGCGAGGATGAAGAGGGTGGCGAGGGCGATGGACACGAGCCTGGAGCTCTTCAGGTGCATCGGGCTTCCTCCTTCGGTCGAAGATGATGGATGGATCGAGCGTGGTTCCGGTCCCGTAATCTTGCCTAGATCACCCCCTTTTCGAGACTCGATTCGACAAGCTGATTGAGAATTCTGAGGTCAGCGCCGCTGACCCGCCGGCCGTTGACGAAGAGGGTCGGCGTGCTGTTGACGCCGTAGCTCCTCCCCGCCTCGAAGTCTTCGAGCACGCGGGCCTCGACTTCCTTGGAAGCGAGACACTGGGAGAAGCCTTCACGGTCCAGGCCGAGGGGCGCCGTGACCTCGACGAGATCCTCGGCGGTCTCGATCTCGGCGCCCTTGCTGAACAGCAGATCGTGGGTCTCCCAGAACTTCCCCTGCCGGTGGGCGCACTCCGCCGCCTTGGCCAGCAGGATGGGCTTGCCCTCGAGTCTCAGGGGGAAGTAGCGGAAGGCGAGGCGGACCTTGTCCGGATGGCGGGACAGCATCTGCTTCAGCCCCGGCTGGAGGTCGGCGCAGGCCGGACAGGTGAAGCACGAGAACTCGACGATGGTGACCGGCGCCTCGGCGGCGCCCTGGGTGGCGCCCGTGCCCGGATCGACGTCGACCACCTCCTCGGCTTCCGCGTCCGTTCCGAGACCTCCTCCGGCAGCAGCCGTGAGAACCAGACGCTGGAGGGTGTCGATCCGCCAGAGAAGCACGCCAAGGAGGACCGTCTGCACGGTCAGAAGACCGATGACCAGAATGGCTGTCAGCTTCTCGGAACGCATGCCGTTGCCTCCTTGGCGGATCACAGCATCTACGCGCTCGAAGTATACACGAAGTGCTTATTTTGAAAAGGGCTCTTGCTCTCCTCAGATCTGGTGGTAGAAATACCAGCTATAGAGACGGTCTTTGCGGCGGATGGACAGCGCTGTCATGAGGGCACGTGTGATCTTTTTCACGGTCGTCATCTCCTTCCTGGGTTGAAGGCCGGCAGCCTGTCGCCGGCTCGGTTCTGCTGGGAGGAACGCCTTCGGCGGGGCGATCCCCTCACCTGGAGCTCACTCCTCCCGCAGCGCCAGGGCCGGGGAGGTGCGCGCCATCTTCCAGGCGGGGTAGAGGCCGGCGAGGAGGGCGGCGGCGAGGGCTAGGAGGAGGGCCTGGAGGAGGATGTCGGGCGCGACTTCCATACGGATCGTCCAGCCGAAGGAGCGGCGGTTGATCACGAAGATCATGATCGCCGCGAGGGCCAGGCCGACCGGAATGGAGAGCAGTCCGGCGGCGAGGCCCATCAGGCCGGTCTGCGAGGTGACGAGCTGCCAGACCTGCCCGGGAGTCAGGCCGTTGGCGCGCAGCACCCCAAGCTCGCGGGCCCGTTCGAGCTGCAGGGCCATCAGGGAGGACAGCACGCCGAGGAAGGCGACCAGGCCGGCCAGCAGGCGGAGCACGCCGGTGATGCGGAACGTGCGGTCGAAGACCTCCAGCGAGACCTTCTTGAGGGCGCGGTTGGACTGGATCAGCAGCGGCTGGTCGCCCGCCACGGCGCGCAGGCGCTCGATCGTGCGATCGGGGTCCGTGCCGGGCGCGAGGTCGAGCGAGAAGCCGGAGAGGGCGCAGTCGTTCCAGAAGCGGAGATAGGTGCGCCGGCTCATCTGCACCAGGCCCTGGTCGGAGGCATAGTCGTAGTAGACGCCGGCCACCCGGAAGGCGCGCTCTCCTCGGGAGGTGCGCAGTCGCAGGGAGTCCCCCGCTTCGATACTCCGCTTGCGCGCGAACGGCTCGGAGACCACGATCGCGTCCTCCTCCAGATACGCGGGCCAGACCTCGCGCGGGTCGCCCTCCTGAAGCTCGTAGACGGAAATTCCTTCGAGATCGGTTCCCAGGACGACCATGCGGACCGGGCCTTGCGGCGAGGAGACCTCGACGCGGCGGATCGTGTTGACGCGCTCGACTCCGGGCAGGGCCGCGGCCCGGCGGGCCACTTCCGGGTTGAGATCGGCGCCGCTGAAGCCGCCGGCCCGGCTCGGGACTCCCGCGTAGACGTCCGACTGGAGGGTGGCCTCCAGCCAGCGCACCACGGTCCGCCGGAAGCTGTCGATCATCACTCCCACTCCGACGGTCACCGACACGGCGATCACCAGCGCGGCGATGGCCACGGCGGTACGGGAGAGGGAGGAGACCACCCCTCCGGCCGCCATGCGGCCGAGCACGCCGAACAGCCGGCCCATGGGCGGCCGGAGCAGGTGGACCAGGACGACCGTGGCTCCCGGCGCGAGCAGGGCGCAGCCGAGGATCACTCCGAACAGCCCGGCGAAGCTGACCAGCAGGCTGCGGGGGATGGCGAGCAGGCCGACGCCGAGCAGCAGGAGCCCGAGGCCCAGCATCGTGGCGCGTGGCAGGGCGCGCCGGGTGCGAGCCTCCAGCATCGAACGCGTGAGCACCGCCCGCGGCGGCGCCTGGGTTGCCTCCAAGGCCGGAGCCAGGGCCGCGAGCAAGGTCGCTCCGAGGCCGATCGCGGCGCCCTTGACCAGGGTGAAGGCAGGCACGGCCAGGTCGCGCACCGAGACGACGAAGTAGAGGTCGTTGATCGTCTGCGTCACCAGCCGGACCAGCTCCCGGCCGAGCAGGACGCCGGCTCCGAGACCGGCCGCGGTCCCCAGCACGGCCACGGCGAGCGCCTCGGCCAGAACCAGGGAGAAGACCTCGTTGCGCGTGACCCCGAGAGCGCGCAGCGTGCCGATCAGCGTCCGGCGCTGGACCACCGAGAAGGTCATGGTGTTGTAGATGAGGAAGAGCCCGCAGACGAGAGCCAGCAACGACAGGGCCGTGAGATTGAGGCGGAAGGCGCGCGTCATCTCGTCCGTGGTCCGGGTGCGCGACGAAGCGGAGCGGACTTCGGCACCCGGCGGCAGCACGGCTGCGGCGCGGGCGAGCAGCCGCTGCCCCTCGTCCCCTTCGGGAACGATCAGGTCGATGCGGTCGATCTGTCCCGGCCGGCCGAGCAGCTCCTGGGCCGCCGCGATGTCCATGACGAGGAGATCGGCGATCGCCCGGCGCGTGCTCTCGTCCGCGGGCTCCAGGACGCCGGCCAGCTCGACGGTTTTCTCAACGCCGCCGACCCGAACCTGGAACCTCCCGCCGGTCCGGACGCCCAGCTCTGCCGCGGTCTTGGCGGACAGGACACCGGCTTGCGGACGGGTGAGGAGAGGAGCGAGGTCGAGGCCTCGCTCCCCCGCGGAGCGGGAGAGGGCGCCCCCTACCGCCAAATACGGACGGAAGGGAGGTTCGGAGAAGGGATCGAGGCCAAGAATATGGAGGATGCGGCGGCCTTGTCCTTCAGGGCTGGGTAGAATCGCGTAGCCTTCGACGGCGGGGGCCATGGGCAGCTCTCCGGCGAGGCCCGCGTCCACGACCAGGCGGCGGAACGTCGCGTCGGGCAGCCCTTCCGGTCCGCCGACGATCTGGTGCGTGGCGCGGCCGGTCACCGCTTCGGTCGAGAGGGCGAAGGCGCGCCGGGCGCTGGAGTTGGCGAGGTCGATCGAGACCACGACCGCGACGCCCAGCGCCACGCCGAGGATCGCGAGGCCGATCTGCCAGGGGTGACGGACGAGGTAGCGCCGGCTGGACCGCCAGAGGAGCGGCGTCAAATCGCTCTCTCCGCACGTTCGACGAGCCGGCACTCCTCGACCCGGAAGACCCGGTCGGCCAAGCCGATGACCTCGGGGCTGTGGGTCACCATGACCATGGTCTTGCCCGCCTGCCGGGTCAGCCGGTCGAGGATCTCCAGCACTTGAAGCCCGGTCTCGAGGTCGAGATTGCCGGTCGGCTCGTCGGCGAGGACGAGGAGGGGATCGTGGGCCAGAGCCCGCGCCACGGCGACCCGTTGCTGCTCGCCTCCCGACAGCCGGTCGGGATAGGTGTCGCGGCGGTCGCCCAGCCCGATCTCGTCGAGCAGCGCGAGGGCCGTCCGCCGCTGCTCCGGGCTCACCTTTCCCTTGAGCTCCAGGGGGAGCAGCAGGTTCTCCTCGACCGTCAGAGTCGGGATGAGGTTGAAGAACTGGAAGACGAATCCGATCCTGTCGCGGCGGAACAGCGTCCGCTCCCGCTCGGAGAGGTGGGAGATCGCGATGCCGTCGATCACCACCTCGCCCGACGTGGGCAGGTCGATTCCCGACAGCAGGTTGAGCAGCGTCGACTTCCCCGACCCGCTCCGTCCCACGAGAACCACCAGCTCGCCGCGCTCGATCGCGGCGCTGGCGTCGCAGAGGACCGTCCGCTGCCTGTCGCCCTCCTCGTAAGTTTTCGTGAGGTCGCGGAGCTCGATAAGGGGCGGCATGGGGATCGGATTATAGGGTCAGTGTCTACTTTTGCCTTTCCAGCGACACTATAGTCCTGACGTATCCGTCCCAGACCTGAGCTGGCGGTGTCGATTTTTATTGATTTCGGCTGAGATCCGCTGCGCTTTGCGGCGGTCGATCTTATGTACGGAGGGATTCCCATGCGTTCACTTCCCGAGCCTTGGCGCGTCAAAGTCGTTGAAAAAATCCATCTCCTGCCCCGGGAGGAACGCGAGCGCCTCCTGATCGAGGGCGGCTACAATCTGTTCAAGATCCCCTCGGAGGCGGTGTTCATCGACCTGTTCACCGACTCCGGCACCTCGGCCATGTCCGACTGGCAGTGGGCCGGCCTGATGCAGGGCGACGAGGCCTACGCCGGGGCGCGCAACTTCTTCCATCTCCAGGAAGCGATCCAGGACGTCTTCGGCTTTCCGCACTTCCTGCCCGTCCACCAGGGGCGCGTGGCCGAGAACTTGCTGTTCTCGACCCTGGTGCGGCCGGGGATGATCGTCCCCAACAACAACCACTTCGACACGACCCGGGCCAACATCGAGGTCAACGGCGGCATGGCGCTCGACTTGGTGATCCCGGAGGGGCGCGACCCGAACGTCGACCATCCTTTCAAGGGGAACATGGACCTGGGACGGCTGCGGGCGCTCTTCGAGGAGTCCTGCGACCGGGTCCCGCTCTGCATGCTGACCCTGACGAACAATTCGGGGGGCGGCCAGCCGGTCTCGCTCGCCAACATCAAGGCCACCTCGGAGCTGTGCCGCGAGTTCGGCATCCCCTTCTACATCGACGCCTGCCGCTTCGCCGAGAACGCCTGGTTCATCAAGCAGCGCGAGGCGGGGCAGCAGGACCGCCCGGTCACCGAGATCGTGCGCGAGGTCTTCAGCTACGCCGACGGCTGCACCATGAGCGCCAAGAAGGACGGCCTCGCCAACATCGGCGGCTTCCTGGCAAGCCGCAACGAGGAGCTGCTGGAGACTCTGACCCAGCGGCTGATCGTCATCGAGGGGTTCCCGACCTACGGCGGCCTCGCCGGCCGCGACCTGGAGGCGGTGGCGCGCGGGCTGCGTGAGGTGCTGGACGAGAACTACCTGCGCTACCGCGTCACGCAGGTGGCGAGCTTCGGCGAGAAGCTGACCTCGCTGGGCATCCCGATCATGCGGCCGACCGGCGGCCATGCGGTCTACATCGACGCCAAGCGGCTGCTGCCGCACATCCCGCCGCTGGAGTTCCC
>DASVEF010000198.1:0-2595 GCA_036380715.1 Thermoanaerobaculia bacterium
CGCGCCCCCGGCCGTCAGCGAATCGATCAGCCAGAGAAGACGGATCGTCCGGCCCTCCCGAGCAGGCTCCGGAATTCGGCCCACGGGAGGCCGCTCTCCGGGCGGGTTTCGAGATAGACGTCAAAGAGCCGTCGCAGGTCGGCTGAATCGACGCCGGCCACGGCGGCGTAGCGGGCGAGGTAGGACGCCACGGCTCGGGAGACGCGGTTGTCCTCCAGGAACGTGCAGCGAAACGCCTCGTCCGGCGGAAGCCGCCGCCAGCGCTCCCACGGATAGTTGAGACCATAGGTCAACGGGAAGTGGAACAGGTCCTCGTGCGGAGGCGCGTCCTCGCGGAAGTGCTCCCAGTCCACGACGGCGGCTCTGCCGTCCGGCCCCACCAGGAGGTTTCTCGCCCAGAAGTCGCCGTGCGATGCTGAGGTGGCAGCATGGAAGCGGGCCAGCCATTCGGCCGCGGCCGCGAAGTGGCGTCGGACCGCCCGGCCGGGAGCGAGCAGCCCCTGCATCTCGACGTAGGCGGAGACCCCCGGGAGCGCGCTCATCATCAGCGCTTCGATTCCCGAGATCTCCCGCCAGGCGATCACCCTCGGCACCGAGGACCGGAGGGCCGCCGGCAGGCGGTCCGCCAGGAACCGCAGGGCCTCCTCCTCGCGCTGAAGCGGATTGCCGGCCACTCCGGAGCGCCGGAGCTTGACCACGGCCGCCGGGCTCGTCTCACCCGCGGTGAACAGGAAGAGGACCAGCCGCTCCCGGCCGTTGCCCGCGTAGTCCTCGACGAGCAGCCAGCGCACGGACCGGCCTTCGAGCGGCGTCCCGCTCAGCAACTCCCCGAGCATGGCTGTGACCATCTCCAGGGCTGGCTCCTGGCCGTTCAGGGACTGGAGAGGAAGACGTGGAGCGAGGACGGGGACGGAGACCAGGGCCGACCGCCGCAGGCGCTCCCGCAGGTTGTGCGGCGCGAGCAGGCGCTCGAAGAGGTAAGCAGCGATCCTGGGCTCGTCCGCCGGGAGCACGAAGCGGTCCACCTTGACCAGGGTCATGGCCGCACCTCCGCGACCGCTCGCCGCCGCGCGAGGGCTTGCCTCATCTCCGGAAGAAGCCCGGGATTCATCAGCCGGAGAAGAAGGAGGTACGAAGCCGCCCCGAGCGCCACGGCCGTGGCCAGGGCGAGCAGCCCCTCGCCGGCCGGCGCCAGCCTCTGCCAGCCCAGCAGGACGGCGGCCATGCCCGCTCCGGCCAGGAGGCTCGGGCGGAGCGAGGCGAGGAGCGCGCGCGGAGTCGCCCGGGTGAGCCGGCAGACCGCGACGACGTTGAAGAAGATGGTGAGCGCCGTCACCCCCGCCATGGTCAAAGCGACCGCCACGGGACCGGAGCGGACGGCAAGCAGGAGGAGCGGCACCATGAACGCCGCCTTGGCGATCGAAATGGCGGCGAGGAGGCCCGGCCGTCCCGTGGCCTTGAGCACGTCGCCCGCGTGGGCTCCCAGGGCGCGGAGGCCCGTGTAGAGGGCGAGGGCCTGGAGGATCGGGACCGCATCCCGCCAGGGCTCGCCGAAAAGGGTGATCACCAGCGGCTCGGCCACCAGCGCCAGCCCGAGCGAGGACGGTACGGCGAGGAGACTGATCCAGCGCAGCGCCGCGACGTAGAGCGCTCCGACCTCCTCGCCCGCCGCGTGCGCCCGCGAGAACGCCGGGAAGAGCACCTTGCTCACTACCCAGACGGAGACGATCACCGCCATCTCCGGGACCTTGTAGGCCATCTGGTAGAGGCCGAGCACCCGGGCGCCCAGCATGCGGCCGACGATCACGAGATCGGCGTGATGGGTGATAGCGGCAAGGACGTTGACGGCGATGATCCCGCGGCCGTAGGAGAGCATCGGCTGGGCGAGATCCCGGGGCCAGCTCCATTTCGGCCGCCAGGGGACGACGATCCAGAGCGCGGCCGTCCACGCGGCGAGCCCCGCGATCTGCCCCCAGACCAGGCTCCACACTCCGAACCCGGCGAGCGCCAGGCCGACCGCCACCAGCGACTTGCCCAGGGCCATGGCGACCTCGGGCACCAAGCGGACCCGGAAGCGCATCTCCTTCTGGCAGAGGGCGTCGTGCGTGGTGCCGAGGAACTTCAGGGGGAAGCTCAGAGCGAGCGCCCGCAGGATCGGCACTCCCGCGGGGCTGTTGAAGAAGTCCGCGATCCAAGGGGCCGCGACCAGGGTGATGGCGCACCAGGCGAAGCCCGCGACGGCGTTGCTCACGAAGGTGACCTGGGCCGCCTCCTCGCGGCGCTCGGGCCAGTAGATCAGCGCGGCCCCGGTGCCGAGGTCGGCGATCGTCTCCACATAGGTGATGTAGACGAGGGCGAAGGCGAGGAGGCCGAACTCCCGCGGCGCGATCAGCCGGGCGAGGACGGCGAGGGCCGCGAGCCAGAGCAGCCGGCTCGCCACCGTGCCGGCGAAGGCCCAGACCACGCTCCAGGTCGCGCTGTCCCCCCGCGAGGCACGGCGTCCGCTCATCGCTCCGCCCCCGCGCGCCGGAGGATCGAGACCAGCGCGCGCCGCTGCCTCCGCTCGTCCGTCCTGGCGAGGGCCTGGCGGGCCTT
>DASVEF010000199.1:0-16557 GCA_036380715.1 Thermoanaerobaculia bacterium
CCGCAGGCCGGACCCCAGGTCCTCGACCGTCTCGTCGAAGGTGAAGCCCGGCGGATCGGTCGCGATCTCGAAGAGCACGCCGCCCGGCTCCCGGAAGTAGATCGAGTGGAAGTACTGCCGGTCCAGGATCGGGCTGACGTGAAGGCCGAGCTCGTTCAGCTCCTCGTGCCAGGCGCGCTGCTGCTCGTCGTCCGCGACCCGCCAGGCCACGTGGTGCACGGTGCCGGCGGAGACATGGCCGCGCGGCGCGTCCGGCCTGGCGAGCACGTCCACCCGGGTCCCCGGCCCTCCGGCGCCCACCTCGAAGCGGAACCGGCCACCGCTCTCCCCCACTTGGCGGAAGCCCATGAAGCCGGTCAGCAGCCCGACCGTCACCTCGGGGTTCCACTCCGTGAGCGTCACGCCGTCGAAGCCGCGGACCGCCTTATCCGCCGGCACCGGTCCCCGCTCCCAGGGAGCGCGCGGATCGTCGGCGCGGGCGATCAGCTCCAACTTCAGACCATCGGGATCGAGGAGCGTCAGCACCTCCTCGTCGAAGCGTTCCCGCGGGGCCTCGGCGGCCACGCCCAGGCGCTCCAGCCGCTCGCTCCACCAGCCGAGGGAGCCCTCGGGCACCGAGAACGAGGTCACGGTCGCCTGGCCCGCGCCGTGCGATCCGCGCCGCGCCATCGGCCAGGGGAAGAAGGTGATGATGGTGCCCGGGCGACCCTGCTCGTCCCCGTAATAGAAGTGGTAGGTGCCGGGATCGTCAAAGTTGATGGTCTTTTTGACCAGGCGCAGCCCCAGGACCCCCGCGTAGAAGTCGACGTTCGCCTGCGGATCCCGCGCGATCGCGGTGACGTGATGGATGCCTTCGATCTGCCGGTCCATGAGCTTTCCTGTTCAGAGCGTGGAGAGGAGCGTCTGGAGGACTTTGAGATCCACGGGCTTGGTCAGGTGATGATCGAACCCGGCCTCGCGGGAGCGGCGCCGGTCTTCCTCCTGACCCCATCCGGTCAGAGCGATCAGCACCGCACCTCTCAGCTCCGGCTGCGCCCGTATCCAGTGGGCGACTTCGTAACCGTCCATCCCGGGCATGCCGATGTCCAGCAACACGATCTCCGGCGGGCGAGCGCCCATGGCCGCGAGCGCCGACGGACCGTCGTGGGCGACCTGAACGTCGTTGCCGAGCATCTCCAGGAGCATGCCCAGACTGTCGGCCGCATCTTCGTTGTCGTCGACGACCAGGATGCGGCGCGCGGCCGGTCCAGAAGCCTTCGAATCCGCCTCGAGCCCTCCTTCGCGAAGGAGCCGGTCTTCGGAGGCGAGCGGCAGGCGCACGGTGAACTCGCTGCCCTGGCCGGGGCCGGCGCTGGCGGCCTGCAGGCTGCCGCCGTGCATCTGCACCAAGTTGCGGACCAGGGTCAGCCCGATCCCGAGCCCCCCCTGGGAGCGTCCCAGGGAACGGTCCGCCTGCGCGAACATCTCGAAGATGCGGGGCATCATCTCCGGAGGGATGCCGATGCCGCTGTCCAGCACCCGGATGACGGCCTCGCCTCCCTCCCGCCCGGCGGTGAGCCAAATGCGGCCGCCCGGGTCGGTGTACTTGGCGGCGTTGTTGAGGAGGTTCGCCACCACCTGGGCCAGGCGGACGGGATCGGCGTCGAGCATCAGCGGCTCGGGCGGCAGAGTGACCGACAGCTCGTGGCGGGAGGCCTCGATGAGCGGATGGCTGGTTTCGATCGCGTTCTGCACGATCGTCGAGAGCTCGACGCGCTCTCTGCGGAGCTCGATCTTGCCGCGCGTGATCCGGGAGACCTCCAGCAGGTCGTCCACGAGGTGGACCATGTGGTGGACCTGCCGCTCCATCATCCCCTGGACCCGCTCGTTCATGCCCCCCTTCCGGATGATCTGCAGGGCGTTGCGCAGCGGAGCCAGGGGGTTGCGCAGCTCGTGGGCCAGCGTGGCCAGGAACTCGTCCTTGCGGCGGTCCGCCTCGGCCAGTTGCTCGACCCGCTTCTGGAGCTCGTCTTCCAGCCCCTTGCGCTGCACCAGGATGGCCGCCTGGTTCGCGGCGACGCCGAGCAGGAGGCGGTCGGTCTGAACCGGGAACTCCGCCCGCCGGGAGCCGGCGGCCACGAACCCGCAGTCCCCCGCGATGCCGATCGGAACGACGATCGCCCGCAGCGTCCCATCTCCGGCAGGGTCGGGGATGGACAGAGAGCGGTCGGAGCTCTCGGAACGCAGCCAGGGCTCGAGCCTGCCGCCGATCTCCCGCGCCCACTCGGCGGAGTCTCGCCGGCTGTCGACCTGCACGACCTCGAGAGCGGCTCCGTCGAGCGAGCCCGTCAGCCGGATGTAGATCAGGTCCAGGTGCAGGGTGCGCAGGAGGATGTCGGCCAGGTTCTCGGCGATGCCGCGCGCGTCGCCGGCGCTCCACACCGCCGGCAGGGCCGAGAGGGCCACCAGGTCCCGGACGCAGCGCCGGAGCTGCAGGACCTCGTCCGCGAGGGGATCGGCCGCCTGCACCGAGGCTTTATTACCCATCGTCTCAGAGGGTGTCTCAGAAGCCATGTCGCTCCGCGGCCGGGCCCTCACCCCCAGCCCCTCTCCCAGAGGGAGAGGGGGGGAATCTCTGGAAAAAGCTCAGAAGACAGCGCTTTTCAATGCTTCTTCCCCCTCTCCCCCCGGGAGAGGGGGTCAGGGGGTGAGGGCTCAACGGAGCGCCTCCGCGTTTTCGAGACATCCTCTCAGTCATCTTTGGCCATGGACCGCGTGCGTCCTTCCCGTTCGCGCAGCTCGCGCAGGAACTCGTCGGGCGGGACGAAGAAAGGGTTTTCCTGCAGGATGCCCGCGATGATCACCATCGGATGCGTGCGAAGAATGTCCAGTACGACCCCGGCGCCAAACTTGGCGCAATCGTACGTTCAGACAACGGCATCGTCGTACTTCGGCAGGATGAAGTTGAGCCGCGCCTCATACTCCACGACGTCGTTCACCCCGGGCCGATCCTCCAGCGCCCACTCCATGTTCGCCACCAGGCGGGTCAGTGGAAAGCCCTGGGTCTTGCCGCCGGTCAGCACCTCTTCGATCAGGGCGAGCATGGCGTCCTGATCGAAGTGCCCGCCCCGGAGGTACGCGTCTTCCCACGGCAGGACCTCCAACTGGCTCCTGCTCTGCGCGGCGTCCACATCGATCCCGGCCCGCTCCAGGCTCCTCAGGTGCTCCGGGCGGCGCCTTCCATCGACGATATGGAAAGCTTTGTCACCGGCCTCGAAGCCGTCCTTGACGAACGGGAGAAGGACCCGGTACTCCTCTTCCTTGCTGTTGAAAAAAGCGCAGACATGGCGGGAGCGGTCGAGGACGGATCCGGCCAACTTCACAGGATTCCTTGGTTTGCTCATCAGTCCTCCCTCTCTGCCGATTTTAACCTTCTTGCGCTAACCTTGCTTCATGTTCTCCCGCCTCATCGACCTCGCCCGCAGGAAGAACCTCGTCCCGCGCATCTCCGAAACCGAGCGCCAGGCGCTGGAAGCCGGTACGGTCTGGGTGGATGGCGAGCTGTTCTCCGGCAGGCCGGACTTCTGCAAAATGCTCGCCGAGCCCTACCCCTCGCTGAACGAACGGGAACGGGCGTTCCTGGAGGGGCCGGCCGAGCGGGTCTGCGCCATGGTGGACGAATGGGAGCTGTCGCGCACGCGGGAGCTGCCCGAGGAGGTCTGGCGCTATCTCAAGGAGCAGCGGTTCTTCGGCCTGGCGATCCCCGAGGAGTACGGCGGGCACGGCTTCTCTCCTCTGGCGCTGTCGACGATCTTCGGCAAGCTGGCGTCGCGGTCTCTGCCGCTGTCGGCGATCGTGCTGATCCCGAATTCCGTGGGGCCGGGCGAGCTGCTGCTGGAGCACGGCACGCGGGAGCAGAAGGACCACTACCTCCCCCGCCTCGCCCGGGGCGACGAAATCCCCTGTTTCGCGCTGACCGAGACCGAGGCGGGATCGGACGCCGCGTCCCTCCGCTCGGAGGGGGTCCTGTTCCGCGAGCGGGATGGCCGGCTCGCCCTGCGGCTGAGCTGGAGCAAGCGCTACATCACGCTGGCGCCGGTGGCGACGCTGCTCGGGCTCGCCTTCCGCCTGCGCGATCCCGAGAGCCTGCTGGGACAGGGTCAGGATCTGGGGATCACGGTGGCCCTGATCCCCACGCATCTGCCGGGGGTGCGGATCGGCGAGCGGCACGATCCCATGGGAGTCCCCTTCCCCAACGGCCCGACCGAGGGGAGGGACGTGGTGGTGCCGGCCGACCAGATCCTGGGCGGGATCGAATCCGCGGGCAAGGGGTGGCGGATGCTCATGGAGGCGCTGTCGGCCGGCCGGGCGATCTCGCTGCCCGCCCAGTCCGTGGGCGGGGCGAAGTACGTGGCCCGGGTGGCGGGCGCCTACAGCGCGGTGCGCAGGCAGTTCGGGACCGAGATCGGACGCTTCGAGGGGATCGAGGAGCCGCTCGCGCGGATCGCCGGCCTGACCTATCTGATGGAGGCAACGCGGGTCTACACCTGCGGCGCGGTGGGGTCCGGGCACCGGCCGGCGGTGCTCTCCGCGGTGTCCAAGTACAACCAGACGGAGCTGGCGCGCGCCGTCGCCCAGGACGGCATGGACGTGCTGGGCGGCGCCGCCATCTGCCGCGGGCCGCGGAACCTGATGGCCAACGCCCACATCGGCACGCCGATCGGCATTACGGTCGAAGGGGCGAACATCCTGACCCGGACGCTGATCATTTTCGGGCAGGGGGCTCTGCGCTGCCACCCCTACGCCCTGCGGGAGATCCGGGCGCTGCTCGACGGCGATCCCCGCGAGCTGCGGCGGGCGCTCTTCGGCCACGCGGGCTTCTTCCTGCGCAACCTCATGCGCGCCGCCCTGCTCGGCGCCACGCGGGGAGGCCTCGCGGGCTCGCCGGTCTCCGGCCCCACGGCGCGCTACTATCGCCGGCTGGCCTGGGCCTCGGCGCGCTTCGCGCTGCTGACCGACCTCGCGATGCTGAGCCTGGGCAGCCGGCTCAAGTTCCGGCAGAAGCTGACGGGCCGCTTCGCGGACGTGCTCTCCTGGATGTACCTGGGCTTCTGCGCCCTGCGCCGCTTCGAGGCCGAGGGACGGCGGGAGGAAGACCTCCCCCTGGTGCGCTGGGCGGCCGAGCACAGCCTGGCCCGCATCCAGGAAGCCTTCGCGGGGATCTATCAGAACTTCGAGGGGCCGCTCCTCGGTCCCCTCCTCCGTGGCTTCGGAGCCTGGTGGTGCCGCCTCAACCCGGTCGGCCAGCCGCCGGGGGACCGCCTGGGATCGCAGGTCGCGGAGGCGATCCGCAAGCCGGGCGAGCAGCGGGACCGCCTGACCGCCGACCTCTTCCTCCCCGCCGATCCGCAGCAGGCCCTCGGCAGGCTGGAGCGCGCCTTCGCCCTGGTCTCCGAGGCCTCAGCCGCCGCCGGGCAGGTCGGCGAAGAAGAGGCCGACCTGGTCCGCCGGGCGGCCGAGGCACGGGCGGACGCGATTCAGGTGGACAGCTTCTCCCTGGAGGAGTATCTGGGGATCCCTCACCCCCTGACCCCCTCTCCCGTCGCCGGGAGAGGGGGAATCCGAAGCACATGGATGGGGGCGCCTCTCTCCCGGTGACGGGAGAGGGGACGGGGGGTGAGGGATCAGTTCAGCGGGCACCCGAGATTGTTGTCGTGGTCCAGCTCGGACGCGAGGTCCAGCATGGTCTGCCGGTTGCGGCTGACGAGCGCCGCGTTGACGTCGGCGAGGATCTCGGCCGTCGTACGCGGATAATTTACGCCCGAGTGCGCGGCGTTGAGCAGCGCAGCCATGGCGGCGCGCAGCAGGATCCTCGCGCCGCCGAAGACGCCGGGGCCTCCGCCGCTGCCCTGGAGGATCTGCAGCAGGGTCATCGCAGCGAGCCTGGGGTAGGTGTTCGCCCCGCTGAAGACGCTGCCGGTCGTCTGGCTCGACAAGTAGCCCGTTCCAGCCCAGGAGCCCGCGTGGTTCTTCCAGTAGCCGGGCGTGCAGCCGGTCTCCTCCAGGGGGATCGGATCCAACGGCATCCGCAGGGCGCCGAGGATCCAAAGCAGCGAGTCCGGGTTCTGGGTGCGCGGCTCCGAGAAGAGCTGAACGGTCGTCGCGGCCACCCCCACCGGGATGTTGACCACGATCGCGTCGGTGTCCCACGACATGCCGTCGGAGCCGTCCAGCCCGTTCACCACGCTGGGGTTGTTGCTGATGTCGATGCGGTCGGGCCGCTCCACCACCGCATCGCCGGAGAAGATCAGCAGTCTGGCCTGCCGGGCCACCTCCTGCACGCCGTGAGGGAAGGTGATCGGAACGGTCACCCGGGTGGGACCCGGCGTCGGGTCATTGCCGTAGGCGAAGTCGAGGCCATGAAAGACCATCAGACGGTGCCAGTTGGGGCTCGCGGCGTCGGTATGGATCACGAGAAGGCCGGCGCCGTTGAGGCGGAACAGGTTGCTGGACGTATTTCCATCCTGGAGGGTGAACGTCTGCAACCCCGTCCCCTTGCCCTGCACGATGGTGGTGACATCGGCCAGGTAGCCGATGTTGTTGATCGGACCGCCTGCCGACACCGGCTGCGCCTCGGTGCCGATGACGGTGCCGGTGATCGGGTTGCCGTCGAACCGGAGCACCTGGTCCTTGTAGGGCTGACTTGGGATCACGCACGTCCCGCCACTCTGCGGACAGGGGCGGTCCCGGCCGGTCCAGTACAGGAGCGCCGCCTGGACCGGCCCGCCGATGTCGACGGTCAGCGTCCGCGTCCCGCTGCCGATCCCGTGCAGGCCCACCCCGCCCTCGCTCACCGCCAGCCCCTGCCCCTCCACATCGATGAGCAGCGTCAGCGGAGTGCCCTGCGCGGAAATGGTGAAGAGGAAAATCCAGAGACCCAAGAGACCCCCCGCCCTCGCCCATCGATTGTTCATTCCGCACCTCCAAATTGCGTTCTGCGTACGGAGTCTCGAAAGAGGGGGCATTGCTCTCAGCCTGAAACGGTCACCCCGTCCCTCCCCATGGAGAAGGGACGGGGTTGTGTGGTGGGCTCAGTTCAGCGGGCAGCCTGAGTTGTTGTCGGCGTCCAGCGCGGAGGCCAGGCTCAGCATCGTGTTCCGGTTGTTGCTGGTGAGGGCCGCGTTGACGTCGGCGAGGATCTCCGCCGTCGTCCGCGGGTAGTTCATGTCCGGATGGGCGGCGTTGAGCAGGGCTGCGACGGCGGCCCGCAGGAGGATCCTCGCGGCGCCGATCGTGCCGGAGCCGCCGCCGCCCTGGAGGCTTTGCAGGAGGCTCTTCGAGGCCAGCGACGGGAAGGCGCTCGCGCCGCTGAAGACGCTGCCGGTGGTCTGGCCCGGCGAGTAGCCCGTTCCAGCCCAGGAATCCGTGTGGTTCTTCCAATAGCCCGGCGTGCAGCCGGTCTCCTCACCGCCGCCACCACCGCCCCCAGGCCCCGGCACCGGGACCCGCAGGATGCCGAGGGTCCAGAGCAGCGAGTCGGGGTTCATGTTGGGCGGCGCCGAGAAGAGCTGGACGGTCGTCGTGGCCACTCCGGCCGGGATGTTGACGATGAGGGCGTCGGTGTCCCACGCCACGCCGTCGGAGGCGTCCAGGCCGTTGAACACGCTGGGGTTGTTGCTGATGTCGATGCGGTCCGGCCGGTTCGGCTCCGAATCGCCGGAGAAGACCCGCAGCTTGGCCTGCCGGGCCGCGGTGTCCGCGCCATGGTTGAAGGTGATGGGATCGGTCACCCGGGTCGGACCCGGCGTCGGATCCGCGCCATAGGCGAAGTCGAGGCCGCGGAAAGCGATCAGCCGGTAGACCGTCGAGTCGGCGGCGTCGGTGTAGACCACGAGCAGGCCCGCGCCGTTGAGGCGGAACAGGTTGCTCGCGGTGTTGCCGTCCTTGATCGCGAAGCTCTGAAGGCCCGTCCCCTTGGCCTGCACGATCGAGGTGACGTCGGCCACATAGCCGATGTTGTTGATCGGGCCGCCGGCCGAGGTCGGCTGCCCCTCGGTGCCAATGATGGTGCCGGTGAGGGCAACTCCTTCAAACAGGAGCTGCTGGTCCTTGTAGGGCTGGCTCGGGATGACGCACGCCCCGCCGACCGTCGGACACGGCCGGTCGCGGCCGGCCCAGTAGAGGATCGCCGACTGGACGGGGCCGCCGATGTCCACGGTCAGCGTCCGCGTTCCGGTCCCGATCCCCTGCAATCCAATCCCGCCCTCCTCCACTGCCAGCCCCTGTCCCTGGATGTCGAGGACCACCGAGAGCGGGGTACCCTGCGCCGAAGCGGCGAAAAGCAAGATCCATAGGCTCAAAAGACAATTCAACGATCGTCGGTTCATCTCGCACCTCCTGTAGTTGCGGTTCCACGAGTTGAAATCTCGAAGGAGGGGCATTGCCGCATGGAAGATTTCCACACCTCGCAACAGCGTTTTTGCAAGAAGGGAAGACGGCTGAAGAATCGCCCCAGATCGAGTCATCCAGAAACTCTCCCTGGGCCTTCGGGAGCCGGGCGATCTGCGGGAGATCCCGGGCTTTGCGGCCCCGCCTCGCGGCGGGTGTGCCTTTTCGGAGCCTCAGATCACGCGTACGAAGTTCTTATATAGCTCCTCACCAGCAACAACCTACAACTGCCCAAAACCTTGTGCATGACGCGTGCCTAACTAATTGCCGCATAGAAACTTACGCATGACAACCCGGCACCCAGCTCTGCTACCATCCCGTGCCCGGTCGAATTATGAGGAGGTCTTCCCGATGCCCACCCGCTCGCTGCGAGCGCTCCTGTTTCTTCCCCTTCTCTGCGCCCTGCCGGTCCAGGGTGAGGCCCCCCGTCCGATGACTCCGGAGGATCTCGGGGCCATGGAGCGCGTCGGCGCTCCGGCCCTGTCGCCGGACGGAAAGTGGGTGGTCTTCGCCGTCACCCGTTTTTCGATCGAAGAGAACAAGTCGGACAGCGACCTCTGGCTGGTCCCCGCGAACGGCAGCGCTCCGCCCCGGCGGCTGACCTGGAACGCCGGCTCCGACAGCTCGCCGGTCTGGAGCCCGGACGGCCGGCGCATCGCCTTCATCTCCAAGCGCGGCGACGCGCCGCCGCAGCTCTACATCCTGCCGGTGGATGGAGGCGAGGCGCAGCCGGCCACGAAGCTGCCGATCCCCGTCCAGGCCCCCAAGTGGTTCCCGGACGGCAAGCGCATCGCCTTCCTGGCGAGCACCTGGCCCGACCTGAACGACGACTGGGACGCGGTCAAGAAGCGGGTCGACGAGCGCAAGGCCGACAAGGTGCAGGCCAAGGTCAGCGACACCCGCCTGCTCCGCTACTGGGACGAGTACCGGACCGAGGGGCGCTTCAACCACATCTTCGCCGTGGACCTCCAGACGGAGAAGGTCGAGGACCTCACCCCAGGCCTCAAGCGGGACATGGACTTCTTCTCCCCCGAGGACAGTTGGGACCTCTCCTCCGACGGCCAGGAGATCGCCTACAGCGTCAACGTGGTCGAGCCGCCCTACCAGACGGTCAACTTCGACCTCTTCGTCCAGCCGGTCGGCAAGCCGGGCGAAGCGCGCAACGTCACGCAGGGCAATCCCGCGTCCGACGGCAATCCGGTCTATTCGCCGGACGGCCGCTGGATCGTCTTCGCCCGCACCCGGCGGCCGGACATCGACCCCGACTTCGCCCGCTTGGCGCGCTACGACCGCAAGACCGGCGAGGTCCGGGGGCTCTTCGACGAATGGGACAACCAGCCGAGCGGCTGGGTCTTCACCCCGGATGGCAGGACCCTGGTCTTCCACGCCCAGGACCGCGGGCGCACGAACCTCTACGCCCTGCCGGTCGAGGGGGGCTCCGGCGAGCCGCGCCTGATCGCCCGCGGCGGGGTCACGGGCGGCGTCCAGGCAGGCGACGGCCTCTTGGTTTTCCAGAACCAGTCGCTCCTCCAGCCGACGGACCTCTTCGCGGTGGGGCTGAACGGAGGCGAGCCGAAGCGGCTGACCTCGTTCAACGCCGAACGGCTGGCCAAGCTCGACCTCGGCACGACCGGCGAGGCCACTTTCGAGGGGGCGGGCGGCGACCCGGTCCACATGCTCCTGGCCTTCCCTCCGGGCTTCGACAAAAGCCGCAAGTGGCCGCTCGTCCAGATGATCCACGGCGGACCCCACGGCGCCTTCCTGGACGAGTTCCACTACCGCTGGAACGCCGCGCTGCTCTCCTCCCGCGGCTACGTGGTGGCGCTGGTCAACTTCCACGGCTCGACCGGCTATGGCCAGGCCTTCGCCGAGGCGATCCTCGGCAACCACGCCGACAAGCCGTTCGAGGACATCATGAAGGCGACCGACCACCTGATCGCCCAGGGGTACATCGACGAGAAGCGGATGGCCGCGGCCGGCGGCTCCTACGGCGGCTACATGGTGGACTGGATCCTCGGCCACACCGACCGCTTCGCCGCGCTGATCTCGCACGCCGGCGTCTACGACCTGATGGGCCAGTTCGCTTCCGACGACACCTGGGGCCGTCCCAACAACTACGGCGCCGCGCCGTGGACCGATCCCGCGAGAGTCGACCTCTACTCCCCCAGCCGCTACGCGAAGAATTTCACGACCCCGACCCTGATCCTCCACGGCGAGAAGGACTACCGCGTCCCGGTCACCCAGGGGATCAACCTCTACGGCGTCCTCCAGGGCAAAGGGGTGCCGGCGAGGATCATCGTCTTCCCCGACGAGAACCACTGGGTGCTCAAGCCCCAGGCGGCGCTGCTGTGGTGGAAGGAGGTGTTCGGGTGGCTGGAGAGGTATCTGGGGAAGAAATGAGCCGGGACTCCTGTCCCTCCCCCCTGGGAGGGGGAGGGACCCCGCCCTTCCTATGCGGCCTTCTTCGTCCGAATCCACCCATCGATCCGCGCCTCCAGCACGTCCATCGGCAGCGCTCCCGCCCCGAGGACCTCATCGTGGAACTCGCGGATGTCGAACTTGCTCCCCAGCTCTTTCTGCGCCCTTTCGCGCAGCTCCAGGATCTTGAGCTGGCCGATCTTGTAGCCGAGGGCCTGACTGGGCCAGACGATGTAGCGGTCGGTCTCACTCTGCACCTCGACCTCGTCGATCGCCGAGTGGTCGTGGAAGAACTGGACCACCTGGTCGCGCGTCCAGCGCTTGTAGTGCAGGCCGGTGTCGACCACCAGACGGATGGCGCGCAGCATCTCGTCCTGCAAACGGCCGTAGTCGCTGTACGGGTCCTGATAGAAGCCGACCTCCTTGCCCAGGCGCTCCGAATACAGGGCCCAGCCCTCGACGTAGGCGTTGTAGCCTCCTTGCTGGCGGAAGGGCGGGAGCTCCTCCAGCTCCTGGGCGATTGTGACCTGCATGTGATGCCCGGGGACCCCCTCGTGGTAGGCGGTCGACTCCATGCTGATGATCTTGCGCGACTGAGGGTCGCCGGTGTTCACCAGGACGCGGCCGGGACGGGAGCCGTCGGGCGTGCCCTGGTTGTACTGGGCGCCGGAGGCCTCTTTCTCGCGGAACTCCTCGACCTTCTGCACCTCGACCTTGGCCTTGGGCAGGCGGCCGAAGAGCTGCGGCAGCTTGGTGTACATGGCGTCGATGTGCTTGCGGTAGAGGTCGAGGATCTGCTCGCGCGACTGGGCGCGCAGCTCGGGCTTCTTCTCGATCGCGGCGTTGAAGGTCTTCAGGTCCTGGTAGCCGAGCTTCTTGGCGATCTGCAGCATCTCGCCCTCGATCCGCGCTACCTCCCGGAGGCCGATCTGGTGGATCTCCTCCGGCTTCAGGTCGGTCGTGGTCGAGCCCTTGACCGCGAAAGCGTAGCGCTCGGCCCCGTCGGGCAGCGACCAGAGGCCGACCTCGGTCCGCCCCTTGGACACGTACTCCTCCTTGAGGAATTTGCCGAAGCGCACGTAGGCCGGCAGCACGGAGTCGCGGACCGCCGCGATCATCTCCTGGCTCAGCCGCTGGCGCTCCGCCTCCGGAAGGCTCTTCGGGAACCGCTTCAGCGGCTCGGCGAAAGGGGTGTCCTCCGGCTTCATCGCCGCGATCCCCTCCACCTGCCCCACGACCTTCTCGAGGAGGAACTTGGGCGGCATCATGCCGGCGGCCATACCCTTGCGCATGTGCCCGATCGTCTGGTCGAAGACGGCCGGGAGCTTGCGGTAGCGGGTGATCAGGTCCTGGTAGTCCTTGGCGGTCTCGAAGCTCAGATACGGCGGGAACTGCGGCACTTCGAGATGGATGCCCGAGATCTGGGTCACCGGCATCTGCCAGCCCTTGAACTTCGCCCCCTCCAGCCCGCGGCGGAGGTTGCGCACCATCAGGGCCTTGTTGAGGGCCTCCTGCTCAGGGAAACCGGTGGTGTCGATCGCCTCGAAGCGCTCCAGGAATTCACGCGTCTTGGCGAGGTCTTTCTGGATTCCCTCCTCGGAGACGTCGGAGAGCTGGTCGTTCCACCGCTTGTCGCCCAGGATGGAGGCGAACTCCGGGCTGGTCGAGAGGGTGTACTCCCATTGCTCGGCGAGCAGCTTGTTCAGGGCGTCCCGCCGGGCCTGGAGATCGGACGCGGACGGCGCGGCGGCCGCGGCCAGCCCTGTCCCCAGCAGGAAGGTCAGGATCGTGAAGAGTCGTAGGGTTCGAAAGGACATGGATTTCCTCCGGTAGGTGTCCAAGGGTAAGACGTTGGAGGAGGGGCGGAGGTTTCGCGGAGGCCCCTCACCCCCTAACCCCCTCTCCCACCCCCTCCCTTCCTTCCGGGAGAGGGGGAAACGCGATTCGCTGCTTTTCTCCCCCTCTCCCGGTCGGGTGGGAGGGGGTGGGAGAGGGGGCCGGGGGGGTGAGGAGTCAGGGGGAGGGGGCCATCCAGGCGTCGATCCGCGCCTCCAGCACATCCAGCGGCAACGCTCCGGCCCCCAGGACCTGGTCGTGGAACTGGCGGACGTCGAACTTGTCTCCCAGCGCCTTCTTCGCCCTCTCGCGCAGCTCCAGGATCTTGAGCTGGCCGATCTTGTAGGAGACCGCCTGGCCCGGCCAGACGATGTAGCGGTCGGTCTCGGCCTGGATGTCGACCTCGTCGAGGGCCGAATGGTCGCGGAAGTATTGGATCACCTGATCGCGGCTCCAGCGCTTGTAATGGAGCCCGGTGTCCACCACCAGGCGGATGGCCCGCAGCATTTCGTCCTGCAGGCGGCCGTAGTCGCTGTACGAGTCCTGGTAGAAGCCGACCTCCTTGCCCAGGCGCTCGGAGTAGAGGCCCCAGCCCTCGCTGAAGACCGTGTAGTCGCCCTGCTGACGGAAGGGCGGCAACCCCTCCAGCTCCTGGGCGATGGCGATCTGCAAGTGGTGCCCGGGCACGCCCTCGTGGTAGGCGGTCGACTCGATGGTGAGGGTCTTGCGCTTCTCATGGTCGCTGGTGTTCACCAGCACGCGGCCGGGCCGCGAGCCGTCCGGCGCCGGCTGGTAGTACTGCGCCGCGGCGGCCTCCTTCTCCCGGTACTTCTCCACCGGGATCACCTCCATCTTCGCCTTGGGCAGGCGGCCGAAGAGCTGCGGCAGCTTCGCCGACATCCGGTCGAGGTAGCGGCGGTACATCTCCAGCATCTGCTCGCCGGACTTGGGCCGGAGATCGGGATTCTTCTCGATGGCGGCGTTGAAGCTCTTGAGGTCCTGATGGCCGAGCTTCTTCGCGATCTCCAGCATGTCGCCCTCGATCCGCGCCACCTCCTGGAGGCCGATCTGGTGGATTTGCTCGGGCGTCAGGTCCGTGGTCGTGAAGATCTTGACCCGGAAGGCGTAGCGCTCGGCCCCATCGGGAAGCGACCAGATCCCCACCTCGGTCCGCCCCTTGGGCACGTACTCTTCCTTCAGGAACCTGCCGAAGCGCGCGTAGGCCGGCAGCATGTGATCGCGGACGGCGGCGAGCACCTCCGCGCGCAGCTTCTCCTGCTCGGCCGCGGGGATCTCCGCCGGGAACCGCTTCAGCGGCTCGGCGAACGGGGAATCCTCGGGTTTCGCGCTCGCGATCCCCTCGACCTGCCCCACCACCTTCTCGAGGAGGAACTTCGGCGGCATCAGGCCGGCGGCCATCCCCTTGCGCATGCGGGCGGTGACCTGCTCGAACGCGGTCGGGTACTGGCGGTAGCGGGCCGCGAGGTCGCGGTAGTCCTTGGCGCTCGTGAAGGTGAACTGGGAGACGATCTGCGGGATCGCCAAGTGGACGCCGAGGAACTGGGAGACGGGCATCAGCCAGTTGCGGAAGCGGGCCCCCTCCTGCCCCTGCCGGAGATCGCGCACCATCAGCTCCTTGTTCAGGGCCTCCTGCTCGGGGAAGCCGGCGGTGTCGATCGCCTCGAACCGGGCGAGGTATTCGCGGCTCTTGGCCAGCTCCCTCTCGATCTGCGCCTCGGAGTAGTCGGAGATCTTGTCGTTCCACCGCTTGTCGCCGATGGAAGTGGCGTACTCGGGGCTTGTGGAAAGGCCATACTCCCAGTGCTCGGCGAGCAGGGCCTTCAGGGCGTCGCGTCTCTTCTGGAGGTCGTCCGCCGGCGCGGCGTCCGCCCCCAGGGCCGCGAGCATGGGAATGAGGATGGCGAGATGTCGGATGGATGGGAAACGCATGGATCCTCCTGTCGTCCCAGCTTGAAACGGAGAACCGCCCCCCTTTGTTTCTGGGAGGCGCTCAGCCGTCAGGAGTGACGTAGAGCAGGACGGCGAAGAAGTGCAGGACGCTGCCCGTCAGCACGAACAGGTGCCAGACCGCGTGGTGGAAAGGCAGCCGGCGCCAGCCGTAGAAGACCGTCCCGAGGGTGTAGACGATCCCTCCGGACAGCAGCAGCATTACGCCTTCCCGCGCCACCGCGCGCGTCAGCGGCCCGGCGGCGATCAGAACGAGCCAGCCCATCCCCAGGTAGAGCCCGATCGACAACCCCCGCAGCCGGCGGAGAGACGTGACTTCCAGAAGGATGCCGAAGAGGGCCAGCCCCCAGACCCCCGCAAGGAGGCCCCAGCCCCAGGGGCCCCGCAGGCTCACCAGGGTGAAGGGAGTGTAGGTCCCCGCGATCAGCAGGTAGATCGCGGAATGGTCGAGGATGCGCAGGATGGGCTTGGCCCTGGGGCTCGGGATGCTGTGGTACAGCGTAGAGGCCACGTAGAGCAGGATCAGCGTCACGCCGAAGACGCTGAAGCTCACCAGGTGCCAGGCGTCTCCGCTCCGGACGGCGACCGTGATCAGGGTCGCCAGCCCCACGATGCTGAGCACGATGCCCAGGCCGTGGGTGATGCTGTGGGCGATTTCCTCCGCTGCGGAGTAGGAGACCGGGGACCGGGGGCGCGCCGCTTGGAGAGGGACCGGAGGCTCGTCTGGAAGAGGGCTCGTGGGCGGCACCATTCCGGATGCTACCACGCGTGCTGATACCATCCGCTCCATGATCGCTTCCAGCCTTTTCGCCGGGCTCGCCCTGACCGTGACGATCGCCTCGGCCTCGCAGCCAAATCAGCCGGCCCCCCTGCTCCCGCCGCAAGTGGACGCGGCCGCCGCCGAGCGGTTCGCCAACCTCGCGCTCGCCTGCGTCCACAAGGAATACCCCAACAAGATCGCCCACGTGCTCAACGGCGACGCGGACGTCAAGCCGCCGCGCGAGCTGACCCCGGCCTTCTTCGGCTGCTACGACTGGCACTCCTCGGTCCACGGCCACTGGCTGCTGACGCGGCTGGCCCGGCAGTTCCCGCAGGCTCCGTTCGCGGCCAGGGCCCGGGCGGCCCTCGACCGCAGCCTGACGCCGGAGAACATCGCCGCCGAGGTGGCCTATTTCGAGGCCAAGGGACGGACGACCTTCGAGCGCCCCTACGGCCTCGCCTGGCTCCTGCAGCTCGCCGCCGAGCTCCACGAGTGGGACGACCCGCGGGCGAAGCGCTGGGCCGCGGCCCTCGATCCTCTCGCCAAGGCGGCGGCCGCGCGCATCCGCACCTGGGCGCCCAAGCTCACCCACCCCATCCGGATCGGCGAGCACAACCAGACCGCATTCGGCTTCGGTCTGATCCTCGACTGGGCGCGCGCCGCGGGCGACCGGGAGACCGCCGCTCTTGTCGAATCGCGGACGCGCGACCTCTATCTGAAGGACAGGGATTGTCCGGTCGAGTACGAGCCTTCGGGCGAGGACTTCCTCTCCCCCTGCCTGGGCGAGGCCGACCTCGTCCGCCGGGTCCTGCCGCCGGCCGAATACGCCACCTGGCTCTCCGCCTTTCTGCCGGGCATCCCGCGCGATGGTCCATTGAATGGCCGGGGCGACTGGCTGGCGCCGGGTGTGGTCACCGATCCCACCGATCCCAAGCTCGCCCACCTCGACGGCCTCAACCTGAGCCGCGCCTGGATGCTGGAGGGGATCGCCTCCGCCCTGCCGGCGAACGATCCGCGCCTGGGTTCGCTGCGCGCCGCGGCCTCGGCGCACCGGGAGTCCGGCCTGCGCTCGGTGACCGGCGAGCACTACGAGGGCGGCCACTGGCTGGGGAGCTTCGCGACCTACCTG
This sequence comes from Thermoanaerobaculia bacterium, assembly GCA_036380715.1. Taxonomy (GTDB): domain Bacteria; phylum Acidobacteriota; class Thermoanaerobaculia; order Multivoradales; family UBA5704; genus UBA5704. The sequence continues at coordinate 16,539 of DASVEF010000199.1, forward strand.
GTGACCGGGCGGGGGCTCA
>DASVEF010000200.1:0-4230 GCA_036380715.1 Thermoanaerobaculia bacterium
CACGACCGGCTCCGGCGGGAACGCCGCGAGGTCTTTGCGCCAGTAGCCGAGCGCGTGGAGCATCCGCTTCAGCTCGACGACGTCGCGGCCCTGGATCTCCGAGAAGGTGCGGTAGCCCAGCCGCCGCTGGGTGGCCCAGTAGATCCGGCGCAGCTCCGCGACCGGATCGGCGTGCTCGCCGACGTCGATCGAGACGCTCAGGTGGTCGCCTCCGCGGCCGGGATCGTTGGGGTCCGCGACGCGCAGCGCCGCCGACTGGAAGAGACCCCAGCGGCGGTCGCCGCCTTTCGCCTGGCCCGCCGCGAGCGCCAGGATCAGCCGCTCGGCGAGCGGCATCCCGGTGCCCTCGGTGCTCTCGAAGTGGTCGGCCACGGTGTCGATGACCTCGCGCCCGACCAGGATGTTGCCTTGAACGGTATAGTTGCGCCCTTGGCGGCTCCCGGCCCACTCGCCGTTTTCCTTGCCAGTGAAAGCGGCGGTGCGGCCCCGCATGTCGATCATGCCGAGCTGCCGGCGCTCGCGCCCCTTGTCGTCGGCGAGGAGCCGCTCGATCGCCTCTTGTGGCGCCACGCCCTGTTCGAGCAGGTCGAGCCCCTGCCGGCCGTACTCGACCACCGTCCAGGATTGCGTCGCGACGGCGCCGACGCCCGCCCGCGCCCAGGGCACGGCGCGCCCGACGAAGGGCACCCGGGTGGTGACGATCACGCCGGTCTCACCGGTCTTCGGGTCGATCGCGCACAGGGAAAAGGTGGCCCGCGCGGCGTGCGGTGCCGCGATGAGGAACATCAGCAGCAGGGCGACGCGTTGAAAAGTCTGAGCCATGGATCGACCTCCTCATCGGCAAACCCAGCAGCCAGAAACGTTTACCGATTTTTTACACGGATCGGTAGGCCCGGTTGCGGGGTTGGCTATAACATTTCCCCCGGGGCAACGTACCATGAGTGGCGGTCGTTGTAGGACCGGAGGAGAGTTGTCTATGCGTTTGTCACGTCTATCGAAGCTCGGTCTGTTCCTTTCCCTTCTCGCGGCCGGCGGGCCTCTGGCCGCCGCCGAGTGGCCGGCGTGGCGGGGTCCGCGGCAGGACGGCGTCTCGCCTGAGACCGGGCTGGTTTCGAAGTGGTCCCCCCAGGGCGAGAACCTGGCCTGGCACGTCAAGGACCTCATCGGACGGTCGACACCGGTCGTCTTCGACGGCCGGGTCTGCGCCAATGGGCGGGCGGGGGAGGGGATCAATATGCACGAGGTGGTCGCCTGCTTCGACGCGGGGACCGGCAAGGAGGTGTGGCGGCGGCGCCTCGACGTCTATCACACGACCGTCCCCTACAACCGGGTGGGATGGGCGAGCGTGGTGGGCGACCCCGAGACGGGCAACCTCTACGCCTGCGGCGTGGGCGGCCTGCTGGTGGCCTTCGACCGCGCGGGCAAGGTGGTCTGGCAACGGCCGCTGACCGAGGAATTCGGCTTCTACTCGGGCTTCGGCGGCCGGACGCACACGCCGATGGTCGACGAAGACCGGCTGGTCCTGTCGTTCACCAACGCGGGCTGGGGCGAGCAGGGGCCGCCGCGCACCCGCACTTTCGCGTTCGACAAGCGCACCGGCTCTCTCCTCTGGGTCTCGACTCCGGGCGGCCAGCCGTACGACCTCAACACCCAGACGACGCCGGTCGCGGCGGTGATCAACGGCCAGCGGCTCCTCATCGAGGGCAACGGCGACGGCTGGATCTACGCCATCAAGGCGCGGACCGGTGAGAAGGTCTGGGGCTTCCAGCTCAGCAAGAGCGGCATCAACACGACCGTGGCGGTCAACGGCACGGTGGTCTACGCCGCCCACAGCGAGGAGAACGTCGACACCGGGGTCATGGGCCGGGTGGTGGCCATCGACGCCACGGGCACGGGAATTGTGACCAAGACCCACGAGCTGTGGCGCGCCGAGGAGTTGGGCGCCGGTTTTCCTTCTCCCATTTACCACGACGGCCGGCTCTACGTGGTGGACAACTCGGCGAACCTCTTCGCCCTGGACGCCAAGACCGGCCGGCAGCTCTTCAAGCACAAGCTGGGCACGGTGGGCAAGGCCTCTCCTGTGTGGGCTGACGGCAAGCTCTACATCCCCGAGACCAACGGGCGGTTCCACATCCTGAAGCCGGGACCCGAAGGGGTCGAGGAGCTGGACGTGGACGAGCTGTCCGTCGCCGAGGGCACGGGCACCCGCTACGCCGAGATCTACGGCTCGCCCGCCGTCGCCTACGGGCGGGTCTACCTCGCCACCGAGGGCGGGCTCTACAGCCTGGGCGACAGGACGAAGCCTTTCAAGGCGGCGAAGGACAAGCCGGATATTTTCAACAAAGCGCTCGCCGAGGAGCCGGCAGCGCAGGGGGCCGCGCCGGCGTTCCTCCAGGTCGTACCGGCCGAGGTGCTGGTCAAGCCGGGCGAGACCGTGCGCTTCACGGTCAAGGCTTACGACGCCAAGGGCCGGCCGGTGCCGGCGCCAGCCGGGGCCGAGTGGTCGCTCGCCGGGCTTGCGGGGACGATCGAGGGCGGCGCCCTGACGCCGGCGGCCGGGCGCGCGCAGGCGGGAAAGGTGGCCGTGAAGCTCGCCGGGCTGGAGGCCGCGGCCCGGGTGCGGGCGATCCCGTCGCTGCCCTGGAGCGAGGGCTTCGACGCCTACGAGGTCGGCAAGAACCCCGCTTGGTGGATCGGCGCGGGGATCAAGTACGTGGTGCGGGACAATCAGGGCGAGAAGATCCTGGTCAAGTCCCCGTCGCCGGCGGGCGTGCACCGCGCCGACGTCTACATGGGGCCGGCCGATCTCGCCAACTACACGATCGAGGCGGACCTCCTGGGCACCGTGCAGGGCCGGAAACGTCCTGACATGGGGTTGATCAACAGCGGGTACACCATGGACCTGATGGGGGCGCACCAGAAGATCCAGGTCCGCTCGTGGTCCTCGGATCTGCGTTTTGAGAAGTCGGTCCCGTTCCCCTGGGAGCCGGACGTCTGGTACACGATAAAGCTCCGGGTGGACCAGCAGGGGGACAAGGCCCTGGTCCGCGGCAAGGTCTGGAAGCGCGGCGATCCCGAGCCCGCGGAGTGGACGATCTCCGGCGAAGATCCCCATCCGATACGCAACGGGAGCCCGGGCCTCTATGGCTACTCCCCGGTGGACATCCATTACGACAACGTGAAGGTGACGGTGAACGCCCGATGAGAAGAATGAAGAAGAACGCGCTGTGGGTTTCAGGTCTGCTCCTGGCCGGCGCCGCCATGGCCGAGGTGAACATGTTCGGAGGCGAGCCCTCCCGCAACATGGCCGACGACGCCAAGGGGCTGCCCACCAAGTTTGACCCCGAGAGCGGGCTCAACATCAAGTGGGTGGCGAGCCTCGGCTCCCAGAGCTACGGCGGCCCGATCGTCGCCGGCGGCAAGGTGTACGTCGGCACCAACAACGAAGGGCTGCGGAACCCCAAGCTCACCGGCGACCGCGGAGTGCTGGTGGCCTTCAGCGCCGCCGACGGCAAGTTCCTCTGGCAGGCCGCATTCCCCAAGCTGCCGGCGGGGCGGGTCAACGACTGGCCGCTCCAGGGCATTTGCTCGACCCCGGCCATCGAGGGGGACCGGCTGTACTACGTCTCCAACCGCGCGGAGGTGGTCTGCGCCGACACCGAGGGTTTCCTCGACAAGGAGAACGACGGTCCGATCACCAACGAAGCGGAGAAGAGCGACATCGATCAGGACGTGATCTGGACGTTCGACATGATCAAGGAGCTGGACGTCTTCCCGCACAACCTGGCGGCCGGCAATCCGTTGCTCGTCGGCGACATCCTCTTCACGGTCACCGCCAACGGCGTGGACGAGGGGCACATCAACATCCCTTCGCCGCAAGCGCCGAGCTTCATCGCGCTCGACAAGAAGACGGGCAAGCTCCTTTGGGAGAACAGCCTCCCCGGCGAGAAGATCCTTCACGGTCAGTGGTCGAACGCCGCCTACGGGGTGGTCAAGGGCCGGCCTCAGGTGGTCTTCGCCGGCGGCAACGGCTGGCTCTACTCCTTCGAGCCGAAGACTGGCAAGCTGCTGTGGAGCTTCGACTGCAACCCCAAGGACGCGGTGTGGAGGATCGGCGGCGCCGGGACCCGCAACTACATCATCTCGACCCCGGTGATCTGGGACGACAAGGTCTACATCGGCGTCGGCCAGGACCCCGAGCACGGCGAAGGCATCGGCCACCTCTGGGTG
>DASVEF010000201.1:0-41452 GCA_036380715.1 Thermoanaerobaculia bacterium
TCAACCTCCGCAGCCAGACGGCGGCCGACGAGATCGGGCCGCTGATTAGTGAGCCCCGCCTCCAAGCCGCCTACGAGCTGCGGCTTGAGCTGGCCGATCGCATGCGGGCGGGCGGGATTCCGGCCCTCCACGTCTGCAACGACGACGAGGCCCTATATCCCAACAAGATCGGCAGCTACTCCAAGGGGCTGCCGCACAACGCACTCGGCGAGGTCGACCTCCAGGCCTATGGAGCCCTGCGGAGCGCCCTGCAGAGCGGCGTCCCGAGCGACTTCGAGCTAATCCCGCTGGGCGGTAGCCGCAAGCTCACCAACCCCCAGGCCGGCCTCGCCTTCGAGACCGAAGGCTACGACCCCCACCAGTTCGTCCAGCCGCCCGCCCCCGCCTTCGCCAGCGCCGAGGCGGCGGCCGAGATGGTTGAGCTCTACTGGATGGCTCTGCTGCGCGACGTCAGGTTCACCGACTATGGCGCTCACGGGGGGGTGCAGTTTGCCTCCAACGAGCTGTCCTCCCTGATCGACTTCAAGGGTCCCAAGGTCGACGGGCGCGTGACATATCAGACCCTCTTCCGCGACAACCTGCCGGGCGCCCTCGCCGGCCCCTACATCTCCCAGTTCCTGCTCAAGCCCGCCCCGTTCGGCGCCGAGTACGTGGAGCGGCGGATCCGTACGCTGCAGCCCGCGAGCAACAAGGTGACGACCTTCGCGCACTGGCTGGCGGTCCAGAACGGCAACGTCCCGCAGGAGAACAGCTTCGATTCCACCCGCCGCTACATCCGCAACGGCCGCGATCTCTCCCAGTGGGTCCACGTCGACGTCCTGTTCCAGGCCTACTTCGACGCCTGCCTGATCCTGGCCACGCCACCCAGCTCCGACCCGCTGAGCGGCGGCATCGGCGCACCGCCGAACCCCGGCAATCCCTACCTCGGCTCCGCGACCCAGGAGGGCTTCGCCACCTGGGGTCCCCCATTCTTCAAGACGCTCCTCTGCGAGGTCTCGCTCCGGGCCTTGAAGGCGGTCTGGTTCCAGAAGTGGTTCGTGCACCGTCGCCTGCGGCCCGAGACGTTCGGTGGGCGCATCCACGTCCACAAAACCGGTGGGGCCGAGTACCCGATCCACTCCCAGGTGCTCAACTCCACGGCCCTCAACTACATCGGGGGCAACGGCACCTACCTGCTGCACCAGGCCTTCCCCGAAGGATCGCCCACCCATCCTGCCTACGGCGCGGGCCACGCCACGGTGGCCGGCGCCTGCGTGACAGTCCTCAAGGCCCTCTTCGACGGCAGCTTCGTCGTCCCCCAGCCGGTGGTGCCGGACTCGACCGGGACCGTCCTGATCGCTACCTCGACCACCACACCTCTGACGGTCACGGGCGAGCTCAACAAGCTGGCCTCTAACATCGCCACCGGCCGCAACCACGCCGGCGTCCACTGGCGCAGCGACGCCACCGAGTCGCTGAAGCTGGGCGAGGCCGTGGCGATCCAGTTCCTGCTCGATCATAAGGCCACCCTCAACGAGGGCGGCAGCTTCATCTTCCAGAAGTTCGACGGCACGACGATCACTCTCTGACGCGTCCGCGCCAACCTCTCCCAGCCGGGCCGCCCGCACCGCCGGGCGGCCCGCGGGTACTCAGCCCAAGCTGCACGCCCCGGCCGGGGGCCCGGCGCCTCTGCTGCGCTCGGGCGCGGCGAGAGGCGGTGGCACGACGGGTGCTAGCGCGAAGTGGGTGGGACGACGACGGGTGGATCGAGAATGGGATCCACCTTCGGGTCAACCTGACGAAGAGGCTGGCACCAAAGCCCTGGGACCGGCTCGCTCACACCGCCGAGGAGCTTGCCATCCGTGGAACGACCGCGAGCACCCCGGATGGCGTGCTCGGTCACCTGCCCCCTCTTGGCTTTTCTATTCCCAGCGAGGTGGCGACGATGCGGGATGCGCCGGCTCTCTATCGGTATGACAGACTGGAATACATCACGAAGTTGCAGCGAGAAGGCCAGATCTTCTTGCGGTGCGCCTCGACGGAGGATCCAGCAGGAGACGTCGCTCGAAATGACTCGAACGAGCTTTGCATCAGCTTGTCGTTGCCCGCCCAGGACCTGATTTTCGAGGGTGATCCGCTCAAGCTCCAAAGCTTCCCGAAGATCGTGGATTTGAAGATTCACCAGAAGACCGACTATTTCATGTTCTGCTTGTCGCGGGTCTACGACTGGCGCCTCTTCGGTGACTTCGCGAGTGCGGCTAAACAGGAAGATTCACAGGAACCTATCGCGTGCCTCCTCATCCTCGATCCGGCTGAATTCAAGAGACGGTTTCTTCGCGCTCTGGGTGAGTTGCAGCCTCGTTGGAACTTGCCATGGAACCCCGATCTTCAGGTGATTTCCGGGAACGCGTTTTACTACGACCCTCACGATGCTCTGGAATGCGCGCCGCTCTTCGAAGACCGTCCCCTGCTACCATTTGCGAAGCGGCGAGCGTACACCTATCAGCATGAGTACAGGTTCGTCATCTGTCCTTGCCTTCCAGAGGATTTTGCTCCGAGCTATACGCCTGCCGAGACACCCCGGCTCCAGCGTACGTTTCTTCATCTCGGCAGCCTCGAGGACATCTCGCGGATCATCCGATCGGATGGACCTTCTCGTCGTGAGAGCCGCTTCTATCTTTCAACGAAAGATATAACGGTTCTGGCATCGGCGATGGACGTGACGCTGTCGAGCTTACCTGAGCGATTCCGGTTCACTTACTCCGTCGAGTTCAAGGAGCAGGGGAGGACAGATGCGCTTGATCTGACTATCGCTAAGCGATTTTCCCCTGGTTCGCTCCAGTTGCACGACCAGGATATTGACGTGTCTGCTGGAGGCGGCACCCCGAGCGCTCTTCAATTAGTCACTGATTTCTATAAGGTCTTCGATGTGCGCGAGCACGGGAACGATTTGATCTATTTTGTGGTTACGGATGGTCATGGTTCGCCGAAGTGCCGATACGAGGCCTTCCTGGCATGTCCGGAGCCCGCCGATGAGGCGCTTGAGGTGCAGCGCCTTACGTATAAGGTCAAGTATTCGGTGCGTGCTGCAACCGGAGAAATTCAGGCCGGTGAAGAAACCGTGATTGTCGATGCCGAAGCCTACTGGACGAGATTCAATGGTGTTGGCCCTCTTCGTCTGTGCCCCACTCACCGCTCGCTGCTGGTCGCAGAGATGGAGTTCCTCGATCGGCTCGCGGATAGAGGGCTGACTGACCTAGTGCGATATGAAGTCTTTAATGATGAGGTTGGCCGCTGCTCGGAATTCGAGAGTACCTTGTAGCCTCGTGCCGTGGCTTCAGGCTCTACGCCGTAGGTGCTTGGGCCGCCTGGCCAGGATCTTGATGTACCATGCGCCGCCTTTCTCGACGAAGCCGACGTCTTCGCTCCAGCTCTCGCTCATCCGGCGGGTGGCCCAGGCCTTCTTTCCCTCTACCACCACGTCTTCCAAAGCCTCGCCGACGAACATCTCGGAGGAGATGGAACCGCCGCCGACGACCGCTCGCATGCGACGCTCCAGGGCCGCCGTGAACGCCGGGAGGTCCGGCACCGATTTCAGGGCGCGAGTCAGGGTCTTCTCGTACTCGCCGACCGATTGCCTGTGGCCCAGCATGATCTCCGCGGCGTTCACGGGCATGGCGTCAGAGAACCTCATCTTGACGATCTCCTCCGCCAGGCGTGCCATCGTCCGTTCCACGCCTCTCAGCCGATCGATCGCATCCGCCGGGAAGGAGAATTCGGCGCAGAGCGCTTGGAGCCAGGCGGTATCCCGGTTGGTGAGCCCCTTGAAGCTGTTTTCGGCGATGCGGACGAGGGAATCGCGATCCAGGCAGGCGAAAAAAGCGTTCCAATCGCCCCGCTCCATGGCCGCGCGAGCGTCGGTGAAGACCGCGGCTGGACTGGTTGGTGCCATGTGGGCCTCCGAAGACAAGCTGCGTTGCAACGGCTATCGTCTTCTATCTTGGGGACTGCGGCAAGTCAAGGCCGGGGCTCGAAGTCTTTCCCGCGCACCTGACGAAGAGGCTGACACCAAAGCGACGAGGACCGCTCCTCACCACGTCCGTCCTCCGAGGTGGGTGGCATCTCTTAGGCGGTTAAGCCGGGAGGCGAAGCTCGTCTGCTTCATGCTGGAGACAATCAGGACCGCCGTGGTGTAAGCTCCGCTGAGCTTCGGCGATCCTGAGGCGAGCGATGCCTGTCTCGGCGACCAACTCCCAGGCTGTCTACGATGCCCTCAAGGCGTGCGGGATCCGTTTGCTCTCCGTGCTTCCGGAAACCTGGTTGGTGCATCTGGTGAGCCTCGCGGAGGAGGACCCGGAGATGGTCCTGGTCCGCCTGGCAAAGGAGGAGGAGGGGGTGGGGGTGTCGGCGGGCGCACATCTCGCCGGAATGAAGTCGGCGATGTTGATGCAGAACCATGGCCTCCTGGCGAGCATCAACGGCATCGTCTCCCTGGCCCAGCTTTACCGCATCCCCTTGGTGATGGTGGTGAGCCACCGCGGCGGGTTCGGAGAGGAGCACCCGTGGCAGACGGAAGGCGGCGGCGTCACTGAGCACGTATTGGACGCTCTCCGCATCCCCTACCTGGCCCTGGACGAGGCGGAGCATGTGGCCGCGCGCGTCCGTCAGGCCGTCGTGCTCGCCGAGGCCAGCCTGCGGCCGGTCGCCCTGCTGCTGTGCCGCGGCCTGATGTGGGAGGACTGATGCTCCGCGTCGACGCGCTGCGCGCCATCTATCCCGAGCTGACGCGGTGCATCGTGGTCACCAATATGGGGGCCGCCCCGGCCGAGCTGTTCTCCCTCGGACACCAGCCCGGCTTCTTCTATCTCTGGCACTCCATGGGGCTGGCCTCGTCGGTCGGCCTGGGAATCGCCTTGAGCCGTCCCGAGCTGCAGGTGGTGGTCATCGACGGCGACGGCTCGTTGCTCATGAACCTCGGGAGCCTGACCACGATGGCCCGGTACCGGCCGGCCAATCTCATCCACATCGTGTTCGACAACGAGGTCCTCCTCTCGGTGGGACGGAGCTTCACCACCGCAACCGCCACGGGATCGGACCTGGCCGCCATCGCCGCGGCCTCGGGCGTTCCCCGCACCGGCATCTGCCGTACAGAAGAGGAGCTCCAGAGCGCCCTGAGGGAAGCTCTCGTGGCCCGGGAGCTTTCCTGCCTGGTCGCCAAGGTCGAGCCGCAAGGGCCGGCGAGCTACTTCATCGATCTGCACTTCCTGGAGAGCCGTTTTCAGTTCCAACGCCACCTGCGCAGCCTGGTATCCTCAGCCAGCCCAGCCGGCCCAGCCGAAGGAGACCGCCGATGAGCATCCTCCAGCAGCTCGTGACCGAGCTCGACGCCGGACGTGTCCGGGTCGTCGATCTGACCCAACCCCTCGGTCCGGACACTCCGGTGATCGGCTTGCCGCCGCAGTTCGCCTCCTCGCCCGGGGTGACGATGGAGGTGATTTCCCGGTACGACGACAAAGGCCCGGGCTGGTACTGGAACACCCTCCATCTCGGCGAGCACACCGGCACCCACTTCGACGCTCCGGTCCACTGGATCACCGGCAAGGACCTGCCGGACAATGCCTGCGACACGATCCCCGCGCGGCGCTTCATCGGTCCGGCCTGCGTGATCGACGTGACCGATGAGGTGGCGGCGAACCCGGACTTCCTTTTGACGCGCGACGGGCTTCTGGCCTGGGAAGCGCAGCATGGCCGCATTCCGCGCGGCGCCTGGGTTCTGCTGCACACCGGCTGGAGCCGGCGCACCGGCGCCAAGGACTTCCTCAACGTCGGCGCCGACGGTCCCCACAGCCCCGGCTTCCACAAGGAGGCGACCCTCTTCCTCCTCGAGGAGCGCGACATCCTCGGTGTCGGGGTGGAGACCGTGGGGACGGACGCCGGCCAGGCCGGCACCTTCGATCCGCCGTTCCCGAACCACACCTTCATGCACGGCGCCGGCCGGTTCGGTCTCGCGAGCCTGCGCAATCTCGATCAACTCCCCGCGACCGGGGCGGTCGTCATCGCCGCGCCGCTCAAGATCGTCAACGGCAGCGGCAGCCCGCTGCGGGTGCTGGCGCTGGTCGAGGAGCTTGCCGGATCAACTTCTCACGTGTGACCGGCTGGAGGCTGGCGGTATGGCCGAGATGCAACTCAGCTCCCCGATGACACCCCTGGTGAAATTCGGTTGGCCCATAGGGTGGCTCGGGATGATGAGCTACTTTACCTTCCTGGCGTTCGTCCGATCGCCCCGGCTCCGATGGGGCCCCGGTGTGTCGCCCGCTTGGGGCAAGGCTCTGCTTCTAGGGCTTCTGCTGCTAGGGCTACTGATCGCATACAAGCTGTGCATGCCTCTGAAGAAGGCGTGGCTCACCGCCGACGGGATTCGGGCCTCGAACTATTTTCGCCAAGCGTTCATTGCATGGCCGCACGTGCGGTGTGTTGTTGTCCGCGGCGAATTCGGGCACCGAAGTACGCCTGTTGTCGAATTCGAGCTGTGGCAGCCGCATCCATTCGGCGGACGAATTTCTCTCCTGCCGGCATCGCAGAAGGTACTGGCCGAGCTGACCGGACAGGCTACTACTTTTGGTGTGAAGCTTGAGCATCGCCCCGCCTAACAGTCGGCGGCGTCAGTTGACTTGACGCGTCGCGCCCCGGCCCCGTTGCGCCTGGGCCTATAATCGGCGCATGGTCCGCCGCGCTCTGCTTCCCATTCTCCTTGCGATAGGCCTGGCTCTGGTTGCGGCCGGGGCTCCGCTCGACGCCGGTGCGCGCTCGGAGGACCGGCAGGTGGCCTGGTTGCGGAACGAGGCCATCGCGTTGCGTTCGATCGAGCCCGGTGACACGGACTTCTCGGATCTCGAACCGCTGCGCTCCGTGCTCGCCAACAAGCGGGTCGTCGTCCTGGGCGAGGCCAGCCATGGCGACGGCGCCACTTTCCTGGCCAAGAGCCGCCTCGTCCAGTTCCTGCACCGGGAGATGGGCTTCGACGTGCTCGCCTTCGAGAGCGGCTTCTACGATTGCTGGAAGGCCTGGCAACGGATCGAGGCCGGGGACGATCCGGCGGCGGCGTTCCGCCAGGCTGTCTTTCCCGTTTGGGCGCAGAGCCGCCAGGTGCAATCTCTCATCGCCTATTTCGCGGCGGCGGCCCGCTCTCAGCGGCCGCTGGAGCTCGCCGGAATCGATCCGCAGTTCACCGGCGAGATGTCCCGGCGCTTCCTGCTCGGCGACCTGGTGCAGCTTGCCAAAGCCCAGGGACTGCCGGGCGACGAGCTCGCCGCCCGGGTCTCCGAGCCCCTGGCCAACCTCGTGGAGGGCCGCTACGAGTTTGGAGAGCTGCCGTCGGCGGCGGCCCGGGCCGAGCTCCTCAAGGCTCTCGACGAGATGAGCCGGCGTCTGCGCGAGGCCGGCGGCGACATTCCCGAGCGCGGCTTCTGGCTGCGCTTTGCGGACAGCACCCGGCAGCTCGGCACGTCGTCGTGGTCCATCGACTGGAAGCGTCCGCTGATGGAGGATCCGGAAGGATACGCGGCCAGGGATCGCGTCATGGGAGAGAATCTGGCATGGCTGGCCCGGCACCGCTTCGCCGGCCGCAAGATCGTGGTCTGGGCAGGCAGCTTCCATGCCGCCCGGGAGGTCGATGAGATCGACGTGCCGTCGGCGGTCCACGCCCGGCTTTTCCGTAGCTTCCAGCCGATGGGCGCCGTGGCTCGAGGCGAGTTGGGGGAGGAGCTGTACACCGTCGCGGTCCTCGCCTATCAGGGCCGGTACGCTGCGTTATCCGGTCGGCCCATCGAGCTCCTTCGACCGAGCGCCGGCTCCCTGGAGGACCTCTTCCATCGCACAGGCCTGCCGCACGCCTTCCTCGATCTCAGCCGGACCGGCCGCCTGCCCGGATGGCTCCGCAAGCCCCTGATCGCCCGCCCGATGGGATACATGGAGATGAAGGCTCCATGGGGACGGGTGTTCGATGCCGTCCTCTTCCTCGACCGGATGGCGGTCAGCGAGCGGCCGTAGCCGGATCGCCGACGGTGGCTTCCTCGATCCCCCCTGAGGCGCTGAGCGTCTTCTCAGACATACATGTCGGCTGCGGCAACCCGAAAGTTGACGAGCAGCCTCCGGCGGATGACTCCGTGAATCTTGGGAAGTCGCATCGTCTCTGCCCTCCGTCTAGCGCTTGGACATCCTCCGATATAACGCGCACAGATCTTTGGCGGCGATCGGCCACTCGGGGTACTGAAACGAGAATCCGTCCGCGAGCAGCCGGCCAGGCACCACTCGCCGGCTCTTCAGAATCAATTCCGTCTCGGTGCCCAGAAAGATCGCTCCGAGCTCCAGCATCCACTTCGTCGCCGGCAGCCCGATGGGAGCGCCCCAGGCTTGCCGCAATGCCGACATGAATTCCTTGTGCGGCAACGGATTCGGGGCCGCCACATTCACCGCGCCTCCCAGGTGCTCGCGCTCGATGAGCCAATCGATCGCCCGGATGAAGTCAGCTTCGTGAATCCAGGAAACATACTGGCGGCCATCGCCGGCCGTACCGCCGAACCCGCGGCGTACCAGGGTCAGCAAAGTGCTGAAGGCGCCGCCGGGATCCGGGCTCATCACCACGGCCGAGCGGAGCTTCACTTTTCGTGTCCTGGGGGTCGGCGCCTCGTCGAGGGCTCTCTCCCACGCTGTGGCCACATCGATGCTGAAGCGCCAAGTGTCAGGAGCGCCGGGTTCCTCGCCTCCGATCAGGCCGGACGCCTCGTCGTTGGCTGCATCGTACCTGTGCGCATAGATCGTGGCGGTGCTCGCTTGAAGCCAGAGAGCCGGAGGGCGTTTCGCGTTCAGGATGGCTCGTCCGACGGCACGCGCGGTCGAAACGCGCGACTGGAGAATCTCGTCCCGGTTCTTCTGCGTATACCGGCAATTCACCGAGCGGCCGGCGAGATTGATTACGACATCCGCCCCTTCGAGCTCCTCAGGCCAGTCTCTCGGGTCTTCGGGATTCCACCGGACCACTCGCCAGGGTGCGGCCTTCGGCAGGCGACTGAAGACGACAACCTCGTGATCGTCACCGTGGAACGCTTGGGCGAGCAAGGTACCGACATGGCCTGTGCCGCCTGGGATCACGATCTTCATCGCCGGGCTCCCTGTCTGTCGCGTTCCGCTTGAACGCGTTCAAGAAACAGGGTACGCTCGGCGATCCGGGCATGTCAAGAGCTTCTTGAACGAGTTCAAGTTACTCCGTTTTCCTGCTCGCTCTGGCCCGTCTGAGGGAAATTCCCTAGCCGCCCTGGGGGAGACCCCTTACTGACTCCGTCCTCTTCCTGCTGTGTAGTAGTGATACTTCTGCCGGGGTGTGCTTCTTGGCAGATTTCCTGAGGAGGATGGAGGCATGACGAACACCTTCCCGAGGCCCGGACGGGCCCTTTTGAGTTTTCTCCTCCCTGCTGTTGTCGGCCTGTTGCTCGCGTCCCCGGCCGGCGCGGCCGTGGTGGACCCCCAACTCGCAACGGCGACCCGCAGCGGCGCCGGGCCGTGGCAGGTGATCGTCACCTTCCACGGCAGCGGCGCTCCCACCGACGCTCACCTCACGATCCTGAACGAGGCCGGCATTGCCCGGGGCGTTCTTCTCCAGGCATTGCCCATCGCGGGCGTGATCGCCACGTCCGGCCAGGTCGCCGAGCTGGCGAACCGGCCCGAGGTGCGATCGGTGTGGCTCAACCGGCGGCTCCGGTACGACCTGGATGCCGCGACCGCCGCGACCGGCGTCGACCGGGTGCGGCAGGACGCGGGGCTCACCCAGCGCAACGGCGGCATCCCGGTCAACGGCCGGGGGGTGACCATCATGGTCAATGACTCCGGCGTGGACGCGGCCCATCCCGACCTGAGCCACGTCGTCGCCAACGCGATGGGGCACTTGAACCTGAACGACGTCTCGAACCTGCTGCCGGTCACCTATGTCGAGGGCGTTCCCAACACCGACATCGGCGGCGGCCACGGCACGCACGTCCTCAGCATCGCCGGCGGCACCGGCGCGGCGTCGGGTGGGGCCTTCGAAGGGGTCGCCCCGGCGGCGGACCTGGCCGGCTTCGGCTCGGGCGCGACCCTCGCGATCTTGAATGTGCTCGGCGGCTTCGACTATGCGTTGAGGAACCGGGAACGCCTCGGGATCCGCGTCGTCAACAACTCCTGGGGCGACACCGCCGACACCGGCGACTTCAACCCGGACGATCCGGTCAATGTGGCGACCAAGGCGCTCAACGACCAGGGGGTCGTGATCGTCTTCTCGGCCGGCAACGCGGGTCCGAACCCGGGCACCATCAGCGGCAACTACAAGAAGGCGCCGTGGGTGATCTGTGTGGCCTCCTCGAACGAGCAGCGCGTGCTGGCCAACAGCTCTTCGCGCGGCGTCAAGGACAAGACGGTCGTGGTGACCGGCAGCGACGGGACGGTCTACGTCTCCGAAGACCGGCCGACCGTCACCGCGCCCGGGGTGAGCATCCTCGCGGCGCGCGCCTCGGGCGGCACCCTCACGCCGGCGCTCTCCTTTCCGCCCTGGTACGCCTCCGCGAGCGGCACCTCCATGGCCGCGCCGCACGTGGCCGGCATCGTGGCACTGTTGCTGGATGCCAACCCCTCTCTGACGCCGGCCCAGGTCAAGGCGATCCTCGAGGACACGGCGGACCTGATGTCAGGGTATGAAGCCTGGGAGGTCGGCGCCGGCTTCGTCAACGCCTATGACGCGGTCACGGCGGCTTTCGACGCCGTCGCGCCGGTCCGCACCAAGAAGTGCAACAACCGGAAGAAGTGCGTGAACGGCGTCGTGCCGCGGGTGACGGTCGCGGTGATCGACTCCGCGATCAATCCCTACCATGAGTTCTTCAACGCGGGCGGCGGGCCATACGCGGAGCGGCCGCCGTCCAGCGTGACGCCCGAGGTGCTGGCGGCTTTCGGCATCGACGAGAGCCACATCCTGCGCCTGACGCGGACCGGCAACTTCGCCGCCGACTACGCCGCGGACGCGGCGATCTGGAACAGCATCCGGCCGGGCGAGCTCTACTGGTTCGCGGGCACCAACATCATCGCCGTCTCCTTCGTGCCCGGCACGCGGCCGATCCTACCGGACGACGCCGCCGACACCCACGGCGTGGGCACCAGCTCGGCCGTGCTGCGCGCCAACCCCGACGCGATCGTGCTGTTCGTCGAGGGGATCGACGCCGCGGCCGAGACCTTCACGTTCGCTCACCCCGAGGTGGACATCGTCACGACCAGCTACGGCCCGATCGGCAGCATCCCGCTGCCGGAGCACCTGACCAGCAGCTACACGGGCGTGGTACGCAACGGCAAGCTCCATTTCGGCGCGGCGGACAACAGCCCGTCGACGGCGATGCAGGACGCGACCGCCGGCCCGTGGTGGAGCATCGGCATCGCCGGCTTCGAGGAGGGGTCGAGCGAGGGCCGGCAGGTCCTCTCCGGCTCGTTCCCGGACTTCGTGGGTGACTTCTACCAGGAGATGCCCTACTGCCACGACTGCGAATCCGGCCTCGAATCCCATGCCGGGACCAGCTTCGCCACCCCGCGGAGCGCCGGCACGATGTCGAAGATCCTCCTCGAGGTGCGGCGCGCCCTCGGCCACGCCGGCGGCATCCGCGATGTCGGCGGCACGCCGGTCATGGCGCAGGGCGCCACCAGAACCATAACCAACTGGGAGCTGCGCCGGGCTCTGGAAGAGGCGGCGTATTACCCGGCCGTGGTCGACTACGATCCGGTGCAGGGCGTGACGGATCAGTCCGTACCGGTCCTCGATCCCACTCCCTGGACTCAGGTCGGCTGGGGCGCCATCACGCCCGACCCCGAGCACCGGGTGATCGACGAGGCGCTCGCCCAGCTCGGTCTGCGCGGGGCTCCCACGCGGTTCAAGGACTACGGCGCCTGCCTTTTCCAGACCACCATCATCCAGTCCCGCCACGCCTATTGGGACAACCTGATTGTCACCAGCGAGAGCTGGATGCAGGGCTACGACCCGTACATCTACTGCGGGCCATAGCGGCGACATCGAGGCCGGTCCGAGTCCGGCAGGCCCCGGGAGGCGAGGAGCTTCCCGGGGCTTTTTCACGCGCAGCCTACCCGTACCCGACCCCCGGGTAGAGAAGGTTGATCGCCAGCAGGTAGAGGGGCCTGAAGATGCTCGGGAAGACTTTCCAGGCCAGGAGCAGGCCGAGCAGCGACATCATGGGCTGGTGGAGGAGGGCGCGGTAGCGCTCGGCGGCGGCGTCGCTCATGAAGGCCGGCAGGATGGCGCTGCCGTCGAGCGGCGGCAGGGGAAGGAGGTTGAAAAGGAAGAGGGCGAGGTTGAGCGTGAACAGGATGGAGAGCGGCACCACCGCTCCCTCGGCCCAGCCGCCGGTGGCGGCGGTCAACTGCTCGAAGTCGACGCTGTTTGGCGGGTAGAAGACCCCCGCGGCCATCCCGATCCGGACCAGGAGCCCCGCAAGCAGCAGCAGGATGAGGTTGCCGGCCGGTCCGGCGGCGGCCATGAGGGCGGCTCGCTTCGGATAGCGGTGCGCCCAGAAGGGATCGTAGGGGGCGCTCGCCCAGCCCATCATCCAGCCGCTGGCTGCGAAGCTGATCAGGGGGACGAGGACCATGCCGACCGGCTCCCTCATGATGTGCGGGAGCGGGTTCAGGCTGACCTGCCCTCCTTCATAGGCCGTGGGATCGCCCAGCTTGTAGGCGGCGAAGGCGTGGCCCGCCTCGTGGAGCGTGGTCGAGAAGAGGAAGACCACGAACCAGGTGACGCCGAGGACGAGCTGATCGGGGGTCACCTGATCTCAGGCCCGGCTCAGGTACTTGTTCTCGCGGGTGTCGACCAGGATCTTGGTGCCCACTTCGATGAACGGCGGCACCTGGACGACCAGTCCGGTCTCCATCTTGGCCGGCTTGTAGGAGGCGCTGGCCGTGGCCCCTTTCATGCTCGGCTCGGTGTCGACCACTTCCAGGGCCACCGTGTTCGGGAGCTCGATGCCGACCGCCTTCTCGTCATAGAAGTCGACCGAGAGGACCGAGTTGGGCAGCAGGTAGAGCAGCGAGTCGCCCAGGGTCTCGTCGTCCAGGGCGACCTGCTCGTAGGTCTCCTGGTTCATGAAGTGGTGGCCCGACGGATCGGAGTAGAGGTACTCCATCTTGTGGGTCTCGAGGATGGCCCGCTCCACCTTCTCGGTCGAGCCGAAGCGGTGCTCGAAGCTGTTGCCGTTGCGCAGGTTGCGCATGCGGGCCTGGACGAAGCCGCGCCAGTTGCCCGGCGTGACGTGCTGCACGTTCATGATCCGGCAGATGTCACCCTCGAAGAGGATGCACATGCCGGCTCGCATCTGGGACGCTTGGATCAAGGTTCGATCCTCCGTGGTTCAGGGTGTTGGCCAAGCCTACTCGTGCTCTTCCTGGCGGTGCTTCTGGTATTCGGCGATCAGCTTGTCCTGCACCAGCCGGGGGACCTCCTCGTAGTGCGAGAACTCCATGTGGAAGCTCGAACGGCCCTGGGTCATGGCGCGCAGGACGCGGGCGTAGTCGAGCATCTCGGACATGGGCACGAGGGCCTGGATGATCTGGTTGCCGTTGACGCTGTCCATCCCCTGCGGACGGCCCCGCCGGTGGGACAGGTCTCCCATGATATCGCCGGTGTACTCCTCCTGGGTGGTGATCTCGACTTTCATGATCGGCTCGAGGATCGTCGGCTTGGCGCTCTGCATGGCGTCCTTGAAAGCCAGGGAGCCGGCGATCTTGAACGCCATTTCGGAGGAGTCCACGTCGTGGTACTGGCCGTCGAGCAGCCGCACCTTGAAGTCGACCATCGGGTAGCCGGCGAGATAGCCGCGGCGCCGGGCCTCCTGGATCCCCTTTTCGACCGCCGGGCGGTAGTTCTGCGGGATCGCGCCGCCGAAGATCTCGTCCGCGAAGGCGAAGTCCTCGCCGCGGGGGAGCGGCTCGACCTTGATCTTGCAGTCGGCGAACTGGCCGCGGCCGCCGGTCTGCTTCTTGTGCCGGCCGTGGCCGTCCGCGGGCCTGAGGATCGTCTCGCGGTAGGGGACCTTGGGCTGGTGGAGGATGACGTCGACGTGGTAGCGGTTCTTGAGCTTGGCGACGGCGATCTCGATGTGGAGCTGGCCGGTGCCCGAGAGCAGGTGGTCATGGCTCTCCGGGTCGCGGCCGGCCTTGAGCGAGGGGTCTTCCTCCACGAGCCGGTGCAGCGCCTCGCCGATCTTCTCTTCGTCCCCCTTGGACTTCGGCTCGATGGCGAACGCCATGGCCGGCTCGGGGATGTGGATCCAGCCCAGCCGGAGGGGGCGGTCCTTGGCGCAGAGGGTGTCGCCGGTGGCCGTGAGCTTGAGCTTGGCCACGCCGCCGATGTCGCCCGCGACGAGCTGGCTCACCTGTGTTCCCTGCTTGCCCTGGAGGACCATCAGGTGGCCGAGGCGCTCCATCTCCTCGGCGCGGCTGTTGTAGACCGTGGAGTCGGTCGGCAGGGTGCCGGAGACCACGCGCATCATCGTGATCTTGCCCGTGAAGGGATCGGACAGGGTCTTGAAGACCAGCACCGCCAGCGGCCCCTTCGGGTCGCCCTGGAGCTCGATGGCCTCGCCGCCGAGGGTCTGCGCCGGGAAGGGCTTCCGCTCGGCGGGCGAAGGGAGAGTCGTGAGCAGGCTGTCGAGCAGCGCCGAGGTGCCAATGCCGTGGCCGCCGGAGGAGAGGGTCAGCGGGAAGATCTGCCGGCGGACGACCGCCCGGCGCAGGCCGGACTCCAGGTCTTCCTGGGAGAGCGTCCCGGTCTCGAAGAACCCCTCCATCAGCTTGTCGTCGGTCTCCGCCACCGCCTCGACGAGCTGGCCGCGGAACGTCGCCACCTGGTCGGCCAGGTCGGCCGGGATGTCCATGGCCTCGCCCTTGCCGTTGCCGTCGCGGGTAAAGCGCCAGGCCTTTTCATGCACCAGGTCGACGATCCCGGTGAAGCCGTGCTCCTTGCCGATCGGGAGCTGGATGGGGAGGACCGCGCGGCCGAAGCGCTTGTGCAGGCCGTCGAGGGTGCGGTCGAAGTCGGCCCGCTCGCGGTCCATCTTGGTCAGGTGGACCATCACCGGCAGCTCGATCTCCTCGGCGAAGCTCCAGACCTTCTCGGTGTTGACCTCGACGCCCGCGACGCCGTTGACGCACATCAGGAGGGCGTCCGCGGCGCGCATGGCCGCCTTGGCCTCGGTGAAGAAGATGCCGTAGCCGGGGGAGTCGATCAGGTTGACCTTGTGCTGCTGCCAGGGGACGAAGCAGGTCGCGAGCCCGACCGAGATGCCCCGCTCGATCTCCTCGTGGTCGAAGTCCGTGAGGGTGTTGCCGTCCTCCACCCGGGTGAACCGCGTGGTGACTCCGCCGGTGTACAAAAGGGCACTGACGAGCGTGGTCTTACCGGTGTCGTTATGCCCTGCAACCGCGATGTTGCGGATCTTTTCCGGGCTGTCCACCTGCATCGTTCGCCTCCTTCAAAGGACCAGTCAAGGCGGGGAAATATACCATAGCGCAGGCTCTGGCAAGGCCCGCCGGCCGCCTCCCTAAAGTCAGGGCCTCCCGAGACTTACCTGTCCGCGGTTTGACTCGCGGGGAGCGGAGACCTAGAATCTTGCGCGGGTTTCCCATGCTGCCTCTGACACCGACCAAACTCGGCCGCTACGAAATCGTCGACGAGATCGGCAAGGGCGCCATGGGTGTGGTCTACCTGGCCCGGGACCCGCTGATCGGGCGCCTGGTGGCCCTCAAGACCTTCCGCATCGGCTACTCGGTCAAAGACCAGGAGATGGAGCAGTTCCGCGCCCGCTTCATCCGCGAGGCGCAGAGCGCCGGTATCCTCAGCCATCCCAACATCGTGACCATCCACGACGTGGTGGAGGAGTCCGAGGAGGGGCTGGCCTTCATCGCCATGGAGTACGTGCGGGGGACCAACCTCAAGTCGCTGCTCCAGGGAGACCAGCCGCTCTCCCTCTCCTTCGTGGGCGACGTCATCGCCCAGGTCGCGGAGGCGCTCGACTACGCGCACTCCCACCGGGTCATCCACCGCGACGTCAAGCCGGCCAACATCCTGATCACGGCGGACAACCGGGTCAAGATTACCGATTTCGGCATCGCCCGGCTCGACACCTCGAACCTGACCCAGGAGGGGCAGCTCCTCGGGACGCCCAACTACATGGCTCCCGAGCAGATCCAGGGCAAGGAGGTGGACCACCGCGCCGACCTCTTCGCCCTCGGCGTGGTGCTCTACGAGATGCTGACCCGGCACAAGCCGTTCCAGGGGGAGAACCTGACGGTCGTCAGCCATCGCATCGTCTACGACCACTTCACGCCCCCCCGGGAGTTCGTGAAGGAGCTGCCGCCGGGCGTCGAGGCGATCCTCAACCGGTCCCTGGACAAGGACCCCAACCGGCGCTACCAGCGGGCCAAGGAGATGGTCTCCGACCTGCGCAGGGTCGTGGGCGCGCTCTCGGGCGACGACCTCAACGAGACGCAGAGCCTGGCGATGGCGGCGGCTCCGGTGCTGACGCCTCCGCCGGCCGCCGCCGCGCAAGCGCCCACGGCGGAGATGCCCATCCTGCCGCCTCCGCTGCCAGCTCTGGACGGGACCGGCGCCGCGCCTCCGGCCGCTCCGGCTCCCCAGGCCGCTCCGGCACCGCCTGCGAAGGCCGCGAAGCCCCCCAAGGCTCCCAAACCTCCCAGGCCTCCACGGACGGGCCCGCTGTTCTCCCTGCGCCGGGTGACGGTCGCGGGCGTGCTCGCCGCTCTCCTGGCGCTGATGGTGGGGGCCGCGCCGTTCCTCTGGGTCTCCTGGACCACGCCGGCCAAGGACCGCGACGCCCAGGAGGACGCCACGCGCGCCCGCTTCCTGGCGCTGCTGCACACCGGGGAACAGCACATGAAGGCGGGCAATGCGATGGCCGCCGCCGCGGTGTACCGCGAGGCCGAGAAGCTCATGCCCGGCCCCAGCGTCCAGCAGCTCCGGGTGGCCGCGGAGCGCCAGGCGCGGGAGCAGGGGGCGCTCACCGAGATCGAGACCAAGATCTCCGGCCACCTCATGGAGGCGCAGCAAGCGCTGGAGGCCCGGGAGTTTGACAACGCTCTCGCGGCCGTCAACGCCGCTCTGGCTCTCGACGCCGACAATCCCCTGGCCGTGAGCTTTCTGAAGGAGGTCCAGACCCAGCAGGCCGACATGAGGAAGCGCGCCACCGAGTCGGCCAGGAACAGGGCGCAGCGCAGCAAGACCCCGCAGGCGGTCGCGTCCACAGAGCCCGGCGCGGAGCCGACGCCGACCAGCTCGGACAGTACGGTCGCCCCGATACCGTTTGCGCAGGAAGCCACGCTCAACATCACCTTCAGGTCCGACCTGGGGGGCGCGAGCGTGATGGTTCACGTCAACGGGAAGAACGTCCTCCAGGGCGGCGTCGGCAGCCGCGGAGGCTTCTGGCGCAGGTCCAAAGCCCCGGACGGTCCGATTCACAGGAGCGTCATCGTGCCCGCGGGGGACACTCAGCTCCGCATCTGGGTCACGCCTCCGGGGAAGAGCGCCGTGGCGTCAAGCTTTACCGAGAGGCTGCAGCCCGGCGGCAACTATCGTCTGGATATTCACCTGCCGAAAGCCGGGGCTGCGGTGATCGGCCTCAACTGATGCGGGTCAGGCCGGTCTCGGCCAGACCCTGATCTCGCCCATCCCCTCGAATTGCGGAGTCAGGGCGTCGGCCGGGCCGACCGCGACCACGGCGATGTGATCGGGATGGATGTGCCGGCGCGCCACCTCCAGGAGCCCTTCCCGCGTCAGAGAGGCGAGCTGCTCCAGGTAGCGGTCGTAGTAATCGTCGGGCAGGCCGTGGACGGCCAGGGTCTCCAGGCGCTTGGCGACCTCGCCGATGGTCTGGAAGGTGTAGGGGAAGACCCCGATGATGTAGCTGCGGGTCTCCTCGAGCTCCTGGACCTCCATCGGCTCCTCGCGGATCTTCCGCAGCTCGAACAGAACCTCGGCCGTGGCCGCGCCCGCCGACTCGGTCGCGACCGCCGCGTCCACGATGAAGGGGCCCGGGCCCCTCCGCGCCACGAACCGGGTGGACGCTCCGTAGGTGTAGGCGTGCCGCTCCCGCAGGTTCATGTTGATCCGGCTGGTGAACTTGCCGCCCAGCAGCGTGTTCACCAGGATCAGCGGGATGTAGTCGGGATCAGGGCGGGCCACGCCGGCATGGCCCAGGCGCAGCTCGGTCTGCGGCGCGCCGGGCCGGTCGATGATGTGGATCGACACCCCGTCCAGGCGGGTCGGGCGGATCTCGGGCGCGGGCCGAGAGGGCGCCTTGACCTCGCCGAACAGGGCTTCCGCCTCCCGCAGCAGCTCTTCAGGGTCCAGGTCGCCGACCGCGATCAGGGCCGCCCCGTCCCGGGTGTAGTGGCGCTCGTAGAAATCGACGAGCGCGGACCGGCCGAGGGCCTGCGTGCTCTCGGCGGTGCCGATCAGCGGGTTGGCGAAGACCGTGCCCTGGTAGATGACCTCGTTGAGCTTCTCCTCGGCCAGCGCCGCAGGGTCGTGGCGCCGCCGCAGGATCTCGGTGAGCCGCTGCTTGCGGAGCCGCTCCACCTCGTGCTCGGGGAACGTGGGCTCGTTGAGCACCTCGGCGATCAGCTCGAGGCCGGCGCGGCGGTGCTTCGAGAGCAGGCCGGTGGCGAAGTAGCCCTCGTCCCAGTCGGCGCCGGTGGTCAGGTAGCCGCCGAGCTGCTCGATCTGCGCCGCGATCTCCAGGGAATTCCGCCGCCGTGTCCCCTCGTCGATGACCGAGGCCGTGAGAGTGGCGAGGCCGGCCTTGCCTTCAGGATCGTGCTGCGCGCCGGCGGGGACCACCATCTCCACGCTGATCAGAGGCACGCCGTCCTGGCGGGACGCGAGCACTTCGAGGCCGTTGGGCAGCCGGCGGCGGAGGAAGGGGGGGAAGTGGAACGGCCGGATTTTTCCCGCTGGAGGGAGTGCGAACCGGTCGAGGACGGCCGTGGCCATCAGCCCTCCTCCTTCGGCACGACCGGGACCACCACCCGCTCGGTTGCGGCGAAGTAGCGGGCCGCGTAGTCCATCAGGTCCGCGGGAGTGAGCTCCAGGTAGAGGGCGGCCTCTTCCTCCACCCTCCCGGGGTCGTCGAAGTAGGTGGTGAGCTGGGAGAAGAGGTCGGCCCGGTTGTCCAGCTTCTGCAGCCCGCTGAAGTAGTCGGTGAGCATCCGGTTGCGCGACCGCTCCAGCTCCTCGGCGGCGACCGGCTCCGAGGCGGCCCGGTCCAGGTGCTCCAGCACGGCGCGCTCCAGCGTCTCGACAGGCACGCCGGGGCGCGCCGTGGCGATCACCATGAAGGTCGCCACCTCTTCATAGGGGCTGATGTAGGCGCCGACCTCCTGCGCGATCTGCCGGTCGTAGACCAGGTCCTGATAGAGCCGGCTGGACTTGCCGCCGGAGAGCACGGTGGACAGCAGGTCGGCGGCGTACCAGAGCCTCTGGCCGTAGGCCGGCGCCCGGAAAGCCAGGTAGATGCGGGGGAGGCGCACGTCGTCGGCGATCACCTCGCGCTTCTCCCCGCCGAGCGGCGGCAGAGGGGCGGAGACCGGAGGGACGGGGGGGCCGGAGGGGATCTCGCCGAACCAGGTCTCGACCTTGCGCAGCGCGTCGTCCAGGTCGAAGTCGCCCGCCAGGGTCAGCACCGCGTTGTTGGGCGTGTAGTAGGTCTGGAAGAACGTGCGCACGTCTTCCAGCGTCGCGGCGGCGATGTCCTCCATGTAGCCGATGACCGGCCAGTGGTAGGGGTGGTCGTCCGGGTAGAGCAGCTCATGGAGCCGCTCGCCGGCGCGGCCGTACGGCTGGTTGTCCACCCGCTGCCGCCGCTCGTTCATCACCACGTCGCGCTGAGTGTCGAGCTTCTCCTGCGTGATCGCCGGCAGCAGGAAGCCCATGCGGTCCGACTCCAGCCAGAGCCCGAGCTCCAGGTGGTGGGCGGGCAGCGTCTCGTAATAGTTCGTCCGGTCGTACCAGGTCGAGCCGTTGACCACGCCGCCGACCTGCTGGATCAGGCGGAAGTGGTCGTGGATCGGCACGTGCTGGCTCCCCTGGAAGAGCATGTGCTCGAACAGGTGCGCGAACCCGGTCCGGCCCGGCCGCTCGTTCTTGGACCCGACGTGATACCAGAGGTTGACGGTCACCAGGGGGAGCGTGGAGTCCCGGTGGAGGACGACCCGCAGGCCGTTGGCAAGAGTGTGGCGCTGAATGGATAGATCCAGGCCGGATGTCGCGATCGAGCTCATCATAAGTGGGTGGGGACGCGCGCGGCACCCGTCACGCAGGCAGTCTATGGAGGGGTATCGCGAAGTGTCAAGGAAGGCCCTCACCCCCGACCCCTCTCCCGGAGGGAGAGGGGAGAACCTTCGCAAACAGCGGATCTCCCTCCGAGGTCATTCTGAGCGGGGGACTTTCCCCCAGATCCTTTACTGCGCTCAGGATGACAAGATGCGCCCTTTGCCGAATTTCACCCCTCTCCCTCTGGGAGAGGGGCCGGGGGTGAGGGCTTTGTGGCACGCCGATCGCATCTGCCATGTGGACCTCCAGAACGCCGCGGCCCGCGGGGCTGACACGATCCACTGGGCTTTCGACGACTACCACCAGCGCCTGCGCTCGATCACGCACCGGGTGCGGCAGCGCTTCGAGCGGCGGGACTGGACCGGCATCCGGCAGGACACGGTCGAGCGCCTGGGCCTCCATGCCCGGTCGACGGCGCGCACTTGCGAAGCCTTGCGCGAGCAGGTCGGCGACCGCATCTCCGACCGGGCCCTGTGGACCGCCCTCAAGGAGGCCTACGTCGGCGCCGTGCTCGGGCGCGACGACTACGAGCTCTCCCTGACCTTCTTCAACTCCCTGACCCGCAGGGTGTTCTCGCACGTCGGAGTGGACCCGGAGATCGACTTCGTGGCCGA
This sequence comes from Thermoanaerobaculia bacterium, assembly GCA_036380715.1. Taxonomy (GTDB): domain Bacteria; phylum Acidobacteriota; class Thermoanaerobaculia; order Multivoradales; family UBA5704; genus UBA5704. The sequence goes on from DASVEF010000201.1 coordinate 21,019, forward strand.
GGACATCCCCCTGCCCTACCACGGCTGGGAGATGTCGAGCGCCCGCATGTACGCGGTGCGCCGCATCGATCCGGTCGTCGTGCGCCGGGTGCTGGAGGACGCCGGGTTCCGGGCGCCGTTCCGCGACCTCCAGGAGGACGCCCGGCTGGCCGCGGAGCGCATCACGGCAGGGCTCGCCGAGATCTTCCGCTCGCCCGCGATCGAGGCGCTCGACGTGCTCCGCCCGGTGTTCTTCCGCAACAAGGGGGCCTATGTGATCGGCCGGGCGCGCAAGGGGGAGCGGACCGTGCCGATCGTGCTGGCGATCGTCAACGGCGAGCAGGGGCTGGAGGTGGATGCTGTGCTCACCACCGAGGCCGAGACCAGCGTCGTCTTCAGCTTCGCCCGCTGGTACTTCCACGCCGAGGTCGACAGCCCGCGCGAGGTCATCGGCTTCCTCCGCTCGATCCTGCCGCGCAAACGGATCTCCGAGCTGTACATCTCGCTCGGCTACAGCAATCATGGGAAGACCGAGTTCTACCGCGACCTCATGGCGCACATCGCCGATTCGAGCGACCGGTTCGTCGTCGCTCCGGGGCAGCGGGGGCTGGTGATGGCCGTGTTCACCCTGCCATCCTACGAGTTCGTCTTCAAGGTGATCCGCGACCGGTTCCCGCCCCAGAAGGCCACCCGCCGCGAGACCGTGATGGCCAAGTACCGGGAGGTCCTCCAGCACGACCGGGTCGGGCGCCTGGTGGACTTCCAGGAGTTCGAGCACCTGACGTTCCCGCGCGCGCGCTTCTCCCCGGAGCTGCTGGACGAGCTCCTGCGCGTCGCCGGGAAGACCGTTTCGGTCCGCGGCGACGACGTGGTCGTCCAGCACCTGTACGTGCAGCGCCGGGTCACCCCGCTCGACCTCTACCTGCGCAAGGCATCCGCCGAAAAAGCCGAGGACGCCGTGCTGGACTGGGGCTGCGGGCTCAAGGACCTGGCCGCCGCGAACATCTTCCCCGGAGACATCCTGCTCAAGAACTTCGGGGTCACGCGCCACGGCCGGGTCGTCTTCTACGATTACGACGAGTTCTGCCCCCTGGTGGAGTGCAACTTCCGGCGCGTCCCGCCGCCGCGCGACGACGACGACGAGATGGCCGCGGAGCCCTGGTACACGGTGGGGACGAACGACGTCTTCCCCGAAGAGCTGCGCCGCTTCCTCGGCTTCAACGGCCGCCTGCGCGATACCTTCCTGAGCGAGCACGGCGACCTTTTCGACGTCCCGGTCTGGCAACGGCTCCAGGAGAGCAACCGCCGCGGCGAGGTGATCGACTTCTTCCCCTACGGCGAGAGCCGGCGCCTGCGGCCAGGCGCGCATGCCCTTACCCGCTGACGCATCTCCCACTGTAGAGACGCCCCGTGGGGCGTCTCCTTCTCCGAAGGTACCCGCGGCATCGAGCGGATTCCTGGAAATATGGCGCCGCCGCAGGAGACGCCCCACGGGGCGTCTCTACAGTGGCGGGAGAGCGCAGGAGAAGCCTGTACGCTAGCGCGGTGGCCTCAATCCTTGTAGGGATCGTATTCGTCCGCGCCGGCCATGACCACGACCAGAGGGTGGAGGGTCGTGAGGACGTCCACGGTCGGACCCTGCGCCTTCAAAACCTCCGGCAGGCGGCGGTAGACGTGCGGCGACTCGTCGAGGCCGCCGCCGCGGAGGATCACGCCCTTGCCTTCCAGCCACTCCGCCATCATCTGCGGGGTCACCCGGCCGGGGCGGATCACCTGGCGCGTCTTGCGGTTCACCTTGCCGATCGCCTCGGTCCGCGACATGACGCGGCCGGCGCCGTGGACGGTGGAGTAGAGGGACGCGCTCTGGAGGTCTTTGACGCCCGGGTCGTCGCTCACCATGCCGGCGAGGATGACCGAGTCGTCCCCCATGCTGCCGCCCACGAAGCCGCGCTGGCCGGGGAAGGCCGGCGTCGCCCCCTTGCGGACCACGATCATCTCCTCGCCGCCGTGCTCCTCCTTCCAGGCGTAGTTGTGGTGGTTGTGGACGAGGTCGACCTCGCGCCCGCCGAGCAGGCTCACGGTCTTGCGGGCCACCCACTCGCGGCCGGCGTAGGCGTACTGGCCGGCCAGCTCCATCAGACGGTAGTAGGCGTCGCCCATGGGCGTGCCGAGGTCGAGCAGCACCTCGGTCTCGGGCACACGCTCTCCCCACTCCTTGCCGGCACCCAGCGAGAGGAACCCCGAGGCCACCGTATGCCCGAAGCCGCGCGAGCCGAAGTGGACCCCGACCCAGATCCGGCCCTCGTCGTCCACCAGCACGTCCACGTAGTGGTTGCCGCTGCCGACCGTGCCGAGCTGAGAGCGGGCCTTCTCGCGCAACCCCTCGCGGTGGCGCGACGGCACCGCCTCCCAGGCCGGGTCCTTGAAGAGCGGATGATCGACGGGCGCGTCGTCCGCCCGGTTCTTCCGGCCGACGCCAAAGGAGATCGTGCTCTGGATCTCGTTGGCCAGGCGCGTCAGCTCCCGGCGGTCGAATTGCTCCATCCTGAGATCGGTCTGGATGGCGCAGTTGCCGCACGCGATGTCGAACCCCACCCCGACCACCGAGACTTTGTCGCGGTAGGCCGCGACGCCGCCGATGGGCATCACGTAGCCAAGGTGGCCGTCGGCCATCAACGAGACGCTGTCCGCCCGCTTCGCCACGTTCTGAAGCTGCGCCAGGGTCTTTTCGTCGTGCTCTCCGAAGATGGCTCCGATCTTTCCGCTCACGGCTTTCCCCCTCCTCACCGGACCTCCGCGAGGACCGCCGCGTGGACCCCCTCGACCACCAGGGCCATCCGCCCGTAGTCGAGCGTGTCCGGCGTGTCCAGCTCGGTATGGTAGTGCGGGTTCCGGTAGAAGGCCGAATCGGTGATCATGACCGCCTCGTACCCCGCGGCCCAGAAGTTGCGGTGGTCGGAGAAGTCGATGCCTGGCAGGGAGACCGGAGCCGTGATGGAGTAGACCGGCAGCGGCGTGGCGCTCTTCATACGCTTCGTGATCCGGCGGACCAGCCGGCCCTGGCCGAGCTTGCCCGAGACGACGATGAAGTTCCCCTTGGAGGGATAGCGCAGCCGGAGGGCCGGCAGCGGGAAGCCCTGGCTCCCCTCGGCGTCGCTGAAGTAGCCGATCATCTCCAGGCAGATCATGGCCCGGACCCGCGCGCCCTTCTCCTTCAGAGACCTGGCGTGGAAGGCGCTGCCCATCCGGGACGAGCCGAAGTAGGGCGGCTCCTCCAGCGAGTACGCCACCAGCTCGACCCGCATCGGGAGGGAGGACTTTCCCAGGAGATGGGCGAGCTCGATCAGGCCGGCCACGCCGCTGGCGTTGTCGTCGGCGCCCGGTAGGGGTCCCGCGGCGTCGTAGTGGGCTCCGACGACGATCCGCTCCTTCGACTCCGGCCCGAAGCGGGCGATAACGTTACGGTAGGTTTCGCCCCCCGCCTTGAACGGCTGGTCCTCCACCTCGGCCCCCGCCGCCTCAAATTCGCGGCGGATGTAGGTGGCGACCCGCTCGAGGTTCTCCGGATGCGCCTCATTGCGGGGAGCGAGCGTCTCGGCGAGCATGCGGACGTGGGCCTCCAGCCTCGCGGGCCGCACGGCCATCTTGCCCGCTCCGCGGCTTTTTGCGGGGGCGGTCCGGCCCAGGCCCCAGAGGGCGATCCCGAAGCAGAGCAGGAGGAGGAGCGGCAGGCCCAGGCGCATCGTCAGGTTGGGGTGCAAGCGATGGACCATACGCCGCTCGCGCCCTGGTCCGGCTCGTGGGGCGGTGATGGAGCGGCTGGCCAAGAAGAGGCAGGAGAAGGTCGGCTGATTGGCAATTGAATTGACAATCAGCCGGGACCAGGCCAGCATGGCGCATGCTGATTCCAAGATCCGCCGAGAGCACCGTCCGCCGCTTGGCCCAAGGATATCCGGCCGTGGCGGTCACCGGTCCCAGACAGTCGGGCAAGACGACGCTGGTCCGGTCGATGTACGAGGACCGGCCCTACGTCTCCCTCGAAGACCTGGACGAGCGGGCGTTCGCCGATGAGGATCCGCGGGGGTTCCTGGCCCGCTTTCCGGACGGCGCCGTGCTCGACGAGGTCCAGCGCACTCCGGGCCTGTTCTCCTATCTGCAGACCCGGGTGGATCAGGACCGGCGCAACGGCCTCTTCATCCTGACCGGCTCGCAGCAGTTCGACCTCCTGTCAAGCATCACCCAGACACTGGCGGGGCGGGTCGCCCTGGTTCCTCTCCTTCCGTTTACCCTGAGAGAGCTCCAGGACGCCGGGCGGGCGCCGGAGACTCTGGAAGAGCTGCTCTTCCTCGGGCTCTATCCGCCCGTCTACGACCGCCAGCTCGATCCGACCATCTGGTACGGCAACTACGTCCGGACCTATGTCGAGCGGGACGTGCGCCAGATGATCAACGTCCGGGACCTCAGCGCCTTCCAGCGATTCATCCGCATGTGCGCGGCGCGGACCGGCCAACTGCTCAACCTTTCGGGCCTGGCCATCGACTGCGGCATCACCCACAATACCGCCCGCGCCTGGTTCTCCGTGCTGGAGGCGAGCTTCATCGTCCACCTGCTCCAGCCGCATCACCGGAACTTCAACAAGCGTCTGGTCAAGACCCCGAAGCTCTACTTCTACGATCCCGGTCTCGCCGCCTGGCTGCTCGGCGTGCAGAACCCGGAGCAGCTCGCGACCCATCCCCAAAGGGGAGCCCTGTTCGAGACCTGGGTCGTGAGCGAGCTGCTCAAGGCCCGTTTCAACCGGGCCTTGGGGTCCAACCTGTATTTCTGGCAGGACCGCAGCGGTCATGAGGTGGACGTGGTGATCGAGCAGGGAGGGACGCTGGTCCCGGTGGAGATCAAGTCGGGGCAGACCGTCGTGAAGGATTTCTTCGGTGGTCTCGAAAGCTGGAGCCGGATCGCCGGAGATGCCGGTGGCCGGCCCTGGCTCGTGTACGGAGGGGACCGCCGGCAGAGTCGTTCCAGTGTGGAGGTCCTGCCCTGGAGAGATCTCGGCGGTCTGGCTCCGCAGATCGTGGGCTGACGGCTCGGTTGACCCGCGGGTCCTGTGGGTGGCCCCGCGGAGACGGTCGGCAGTGAGCGATAATCTTGCACGGGTGATGCCCGAGCCCCTGGCCGGGCCGCACCGACCCACGGAGCGGATGAGCGGCTCCGAGGAGCGGGCGAGTTGCTCCTGACGCCGGATGAGTGGTTCCGAGGAGCGGACGGCTCGGACCCTGGGAGCGCATGGGTGGCTCCAGAGAGCGGATGGCCGGCTCCGAGGAGCGGTCGGCTCGGACCCAGGGAGCGGATGAGTGGCTCCAGGGAGCGGATGGGGGGCTCCGAGGGACGGGCGGCCTGGACCCAGGGTCCGGCTGGCCGGCTCCAGGGAGCGGACGGCCGGCTCTTCGGAGCGGGCAGGTAGCTCCGGGGACCCCGAGCCCTCACCCCCTGGCCCCCTCTCCCGTCACCGGGAGAGGGGGAAGAATACAGAAGAAGAGGCCAGGCGGGAGCTGACGAGGAGAGCGGAAATGATCACCACCATCGACCATGGAGCAGTGCGCGAGCTGCGCATGTCGCGCCCGCCGGCCAACGCCCTGAGCCCCGAGCTGGTCGCCGCCCTGAGCGAGGCGCTGGACCGCGCCCCGCAAGAAGGCGTCCGCGCGATCGTCCTCTCGGGCCTGCCGGGGATTTTCTCGGCCGGGCTGGACGTCCCTTACCTTCTCACCCTGGACCGTGAGGCCATCGGGAGGATGTGGCGGAGCTTCTACGGCCTGCTGCACCGGCTCGCCGCCTCGCCGGTCCCGGTCGTGGCCGCGATCACCGGCCACAGCCCGGCCGGCGGCGCCGTGCTCGCGCTCTTCTGTGACGACCGGGTCATGGCGGAAGGGGACTTCAGGATCGGCCTCAACGAGGTCCAGGTCGGCATCCCGATCCCGACCGCGATCCACCGCGCCCTCGTCCGGCTCGTAGGGTCTTATCAGGCGGAGCGGCTCTGCGTCAGCAGCCTGCTCGTGCCGCCGGCCGAGGCGCTGCGCCTCGGCTTGGTCGAGGAGCTGGCGCCGCCCGACCAAGTGGTGGCGCGCGCCGTCGAGCGCTGCGAATGGCTCCTCAAGATGCCACCCCGGGCCATGTCCCGCACTCGCGAGATCACCCGCGCCGACCTCGTCCGCCTCGTCGAAGAAGGGCTCGCAGCCGAGCTCGATGGCTTGGCCGACATGTGGTTCAGCGAGGAGACCCAGGCCACCCTGCGCGCGGTGATGGAGCGGCTGGCGAAAAAGAAGGGGTAGCTCAGGCCGCGCCGGCCGGCCTCTTCCGCATCATCCGCCAGACCGCGAACAGCAGCAGGAAAAGCCCCAGGGAGCAGACGATCGCCGGGCCGCTCGGGAAGTCCACCTGATAGGAGGCGATCAGGCCGAGGGCGCTGGCGAGGAAGCCCACGGCCCAGGCGATGGCGACGCGGGGGCCCCAGCGGTCGCTGCTGCCCAGCGCGATGATGGCCGGCGCCACCAGGTAGGCGAAGACCATCAGCACCCCGGCGACCTCCACCGACAGGGTGATCACCACGCCGAAGGAGACGTAGAAAAGGAAGTCCCAGAACCAGACCTTCAGGCCCTGGGCGTAGGCCCGGTCCGGGTCCTCCGAGAGCAGGATGAAGCGCTTCCGGAAGAGGTAGTGGAAGAGGCCGACGGCGGCGTAGATCACCAGGTCCTTGATCACTGTCGGCCAAGTGACCCAGAGGATGCTGCCGGCGAGCAGCTCCTTGATGTGCTCGGCTCCCTCGGGAGCGCGGTCGGCCACCAGGATGGCCGCGGCGGAGGCGATCACGTAGGTGATGCCGATGATCGCCTCCTGCGGCACGCGGGCCTCCTGGGTGCGGGTGCGCGTGACGCTGAAGATCAGCGCGCCGAGCACGGCCGCTCCCAGGGAGTACGCGAACGAGGTGGGGCTGCCGACCGGATGCCCGAAGACGAAGGCCACGACCGTGCCGAGGGCCGCGATCTGGGCCAGCGCCAGGTCCACGAAGATCACCTGGCGCAGCAGGACGTGCAGGCCGAGATAGCCGTGCATGCCCACCAGGATCAGGCAGACCGCGAACGGCGCGGCCATGAACTGGAGCATCTCGAGCATCGGTTCTCCTCTCTCTTCCAGGGTGTGGTCCGTGGCTTGGCCCTCACCCCCGGCCCCTCTCCCGGAGGGAGAGGGGTGAAACTGCGTATTTCAAGGTTTTCCCCCTCTCCCTCCGGGAGAGGGGGTCAGGGGGTGAGGGTAGGCCTGGGCCAGCTTGTTGACCCAGAGGTCGATCAGGCCGAAGTAGGCATCGGCCTGAGTGTTGGCGGGGCCGAGCGGAACGATGACCGCTTCGGCGCCGGTCCGCTGGGCGATGGCCTGGGCCTGGCCCGGCGGGTAGTAGCTGGGAGCCAGGACCACCTTGACGTCGTCCTGCTTCATCTTCTGGACGAGGTCGTGGACGTGCCGGGCCGACGGCGGGATGCCCGGCTTCGGCTCCACGTCGCCCGCCACATCCAGCCCGAAGAGCCGGGTGAAGTAGGACCAGTTCTGGTGGTAGGTCACCACCTCCCTGCCGCGGAAGGCCAGCCCTTTGCCCATCCAGCCGCCGAGGTACTCGACGAGCTTCTTGCCCTTGTAGTCCTTGGAGCGCAGGAAGGGGATGAGCTTGCCCTGCCGCGCCAGGTTGTCGAGCGTCTCCGCGCCCAGGATCTGCGGGAGCTGGTCGCCGTAGAGGGCGTTGTCGATCCGCTTCTGGAACTCGGCGAGCCGCTGGTTGTAGGTGGCGGCCCCCTGCGGGTCCACCCGCTTCAGCCCGTTGGCGATGTTGCGCGCGATGATCTTGGCGTTGAGCGGGCTCGTATGGATGTGCGGGTTGCCGTAGATGTGGATGTCGCCCGCCTCGCGGCTCGGATTGGCCGGCACGTCGACCAGAGGGACCCCCTGGCTGGCGTTGACGTAGCCGGGCTGGCCGTCGCGGATCTTGCGGTTGCCCGACTTGTCGACCAGCACCGGCGCCCACAGCTCGAGGTCGAGCCCGGTGGTGACGAAGAGGTCGGCGTCCCTGAGCATCAAGGCGTACGAGGGCTTGGGTTTGACGAAGTGGGCGTCCTCGTCGCCGCGGGAGATGGACTGGGCCTGGACCCGGTCGCCGCCCACGAACTTGGCGATGGAAGCGTAGGCCGGCAGGGTGGTGACGACCTTGACCGGGGCCGCCCAGGCGGTTGCGCCGCCGAGGGCGAGGGCCGGCAGCAGGAGGGCAAATATCTTCAATGCGCGTCGCATGGTCTTTCTCCTGGTTTTTCTCCTAGTAGGTCTCGTGCTTGTGGGGACCGGCGGACCAGACGACCTGCAGGCTGAACCTCTTCTCGGAGTCGCCGGTCAGGTCGTCCTTGAGGAAGCCGTACTCGCCGCGCAGGCGCACATACTCGCTCTGCCACCAGGTCAGGTTCGGGAAGAGCCCCCAGACCACGCGCTCGGGGAGCAACGGGTCCTCGACCCGGTCGTAGCGCAGGCCGGCGTAGAGGTTCTGCCGCAGGAGCCCTTCGAGATAGGAATAGCCGCCCCAGGCCTCCTGCGCCGTCCCTTCTTCCCCTTCGGGGTCATCTCTCTCGGAGCGCAGCACCTCGGTCCGCCAGGTGATCTCGCGGTATTTCGCCCTGGCCGGCGGCTGCCAGTGGACCGTGAAGTCGCCGCCCCAGACCCGGCTGTCGCCGCCGGCGCCCCCCATGCCATTGCCTCCGGCGATGCCGGAGAGGCCGAGCTCCACGTAGGTGGACGGGCTGGCCTCCCAGTAGTTCTTGAGGTGGGCGAGCCCCACCAGCCGGTCGAACGACTCGCCTCCGAAGGCGTCGCTCGATCCGTCGGTCAGCTCCACGGTCAGCTCGTTGGCCGTGGCCCAGGGGCGGGGGAGCAGCCAGGTGGCCGAGAGGCCGGTCTGCGCCAGCCCCTCTTCGCCGAAGTAGGTCTGGAGGGCGAGCGGATAGTCGAGCTGGGGCAGCCCGTGCAGGTGCCAGCGGTTCAGGACGCCGAAATTCTGGCGGAACTTGCCGGCCGTCAGGTGCAGGCCCCGGCCCAGGCCGGTGTAGGTGATGTAGCCCTCCTCAATGTCGACCCCCTCCTCCTCGTTGAAGGACAGGGTCCACTTGGTCAGCGAGAACGGATCGAGGGCGGACTGGAGGTTCAGCTCGAACTCGCGCGGATTGAAGTCCTCCGTCCCCCCATCGGTCGCGAAGCCCACGACGTCGCCGGTGATGGAGATCTCCGGATTGAGGCGGTTGAGGTTGCGCTCGCCGCCCGGCGCACCCGGCATGACACCGCCCGGGGTGGCCTCTGGAAGGCCGGTCTCCGGTCCGGCGGCGCCCGTCTGGCCCGCGGCCTCGGCCGCGGCGGCGCGCAGGGCCGTGAGCTCGTCGTCCTCCGTGGCCGAAGGCTCCGCGGGCGGTGCCGGCATATCCGTCTGCGTTCCCTCGAGAGCGGCGAGCCGCCGCTCGAGGTCGGACAGACGCTTCCCGTAATCCTGCTTCAGCTCCTCGATCTCCCGGCGGAGGTCGGCCACCGGGTCCTCCGTCTGGGCCTGCGCGGGCAGGACCCCGATCCCCAAGGCAACCCACAAAGATGCAACCCAGGCCGCCAGCGCCAGCCGGCGAGACCTGGAGCGCGAAGGAATACGCATGCTCGTCTCTCCCCAAAGTCGGCGTTCCGGCACAGGCCGGAAACGCAGGTTTCTCCTGAGGGCGGTTTACGCGGAGAGGGGAGAGACTGCCGGGGGAGCGCGGGCGGGACCGAGGCGAGGCGCGGGCTTGGAGCCGGCCTGCTCGGTCGTCGGAGCGGCCGCATCCCGCGAGGCCGGCCGCGGCAGGGCCGCCCGCAGGTCGACCAGGACGGAAGCCGTCTGGAGCTGCAGCAGACAGGCCGGACACCCGGGGTGGACCTCGATGGCCGAGGCCTCCATGTGCGCCGGCTGGTCCGGATGCCGGGCGCTCCGGTCGAGCTCGATGCTGATCGGAGAATCGGCGTGCTCGGCCGTCAACCCGTGGGGGGTCACGGCGCCGAGGGCCAGCACCAGTCCCGTGGCGAGCGCGAGCAGGGCTCGTCGCCAGGAGGAGGTCGGAGGGCTGGTCCGGTGTGCCATCGTTACGGCGACATAGTAGCAGGCGAGACGCCTGTCTTCGTGGAAAGCAACAAAGGCGCCAGGAGACGGATTCCGGGCCTGCCCCTCCGGTTCTGGAAATTGTCACCGCGCACGCCTGGGGTTGAAACCCCAGGCTGGGCTGTATCGCCCTGCGGGCGAGGATCGGGGGAGGAGTCGCTCCGTGGCGCGAAACAATCCAGCCTGGGGTTTCAACCCCAGGCGAGGAGAGGATCAGGCCGCGTCGAGGCCCTCGCCGCGCCGGGCCCCGGCGACCTGGAGGAAGGCTGCGATCTGCAGGGCCTCCTGGATGTCGTCCACGTTGATCAGCCCGAGGAAATGCTCGCCGTCGAAGACCGCCGCACCGTGGATTCCCTTCTCGGTCAGGGCCTCCCGAGCCTCGGCGAGCGACATGCTGGCGTCCAGGTGCGCCGGCTCGCGGTTCATGATGCCGGTGACATACCCTTGCGCCTCGCCGCTCGCCAGCGATTTCAGGACGGCATCGCGCGTCACCACCCCCAGCAGCCTGTCTCCGTGAAGGACCGCGAAGTCGGGCTGGTAGCTGGTCAGCAGGTAGTCGAGGACCCGGGCCACCTGGTCGCCCGGCTGGAGCGTCAGGGCGTGCTTGTTGTAGACGTCTCCCAGGCGGAACGTGGACAGCAGCGCCCGGGCCTCCTCGGTCGCCCGCTCCTGCCCGGCGCCCACGAACACGAAGAAGGCGACCAGGGTCAGCAGGAAGTGCCCGCGGAAAATGCCGAAGAGCCCGAGCCCGAACGCCAGGAGCTGGCCGATGCCGGAGGCCACCTGGGTGGCGCGCCGGAAGCCCAGGAACATGGCCAGGATCGCCCGCAGCATGCGCCCGCCGTCCATCGGAAAGGCGGGGATCAGGTTGAAGAGGACCAGTCCGACGTTCGCGGCGAGAAGCCATTGGAGGAACGTCTCGGTCGACGGAGACGCCTCGCTCAGGTGGGTCAGCTCGCGGCCGTCCAGAGACAACCCCCCCTGGACGCGCAGCACGAAGACCAGAAGGCCGGCGATCACCACGTTCACCAGGGGGCCGGCGATCGCCACGAGCAGCTCGTGGAGAGGGCGCCGCGGCATGCGGCCGAGGATCGCCACGCCGCCGATGGGCAGCAGGATGATCTCGCGCACCGGCACCCCGAGCCGCTGGGCGACCAGGCTGTGGCCGAGCTCGTGGAGCACGACGCAGGCGAAGAGCGTCGCCATCAGCAGCACCCCGAAAGCCGCGCCCGGTGCGCCGTACGGGCCGGCCCACTGGAAGGCCCCGAGGATCAGGATCACCGGAAAGGTGAAATGGACCTTGATGTCGATCCCGGCGACCGTCAGGAGGCGGAACGAGCTCTTCATTCAGCTAGTGTACGGCGGGAGGAGGATGAAATGGACCTATCGCTGATCGGAACCGGGCTCATGGGACGGCCCATGGCCGAGCGGCTGCTCGCCGCCGGGCATCGGGTGACGGTGTTCAACCGGACGCGCGAAAAGGCGCTGCCGCTGGAGGAGCAGGGCGCCCGGGTGGCCGGGAGCGCCCGCGAAGCCCTGATGGCTTCGGAGGCCACCTTCCTCATGCTCAGGGACGCCGCGGCGATCCTCGGCCTGCTTTTCGAGGAGGGCGGCGTCCTGCCGGACCTCTCCGGGCGGACGGTGATCCAGATGAGCACCATCTCTCCGGACGAGAGCGTGGCCCTGGCGAGGGACGTCCGGCAGGCCGGCGGCGACTACCTGGAGGCGCCGGTCCTCGGCAGCACGCCGCAGGCCAAGGAGGGCAAGCTCCTCGTCATGGTCGGCGGCTCCCCCGAGCAGTTCGACCGCTGGCGGGAGGTCCTGCGCGCCTTCGGGCCGATGCCGATGCTCGTGGGAGAGGCCGGCCAGGGGGCGGCGCTCAAGCTGGCGCTCAACCAGCTCATCCCGTCGCTGGCCGCGGCCTTCTCCCTGAGCCTGGGCATGGTGCGGCGGTACGGCCTCGACGTCGACCTCTTCATGGGCATCCTGCGCCAGAGCACCTTCTACGCCCAGGCGTTCGACCGCAAGCTCCCCCAGATGCTGGAGCGCGACTTCACCAACACGAACTTCCCGGCCGAGCTGATGCTCAAGGACCTGCATCTCGTCCGCTCGCAGGCGGCCGCCCTCGGCCTCGACACCGAGCCGCTCGACGGCGTCGTGGCCGCGGTGCGCAAGACCGTCGAGGCCGGCCGCGGCCGGGAGGACTACTCGGCCCTCTACACGGTCGTCGATCCCGATCGATCCTGACCCTGCCCTGACCTACTCCAAACCGAGGGTCTCGGAGCGGCGGAGCAGCCGGCCGGTCTCGCGCAGGGCGATCCCTCCGGCGGCCTCCAGCAGGCGGGCGAGCGCCTCCGGCGAGCGCACCAGGCAGTCGACCACGTGCAGGGCCTCCTTCAAGGGCTCGTCGAACAGGCGGAGGTGCCCCTCGACCTCGCCGTCCGGCGCTTTCAGGGCGAAGCCCTCCACGCCGGGCTCGGGGCCCAGGCGGTACAGCGGCTCGCGGCCGGTGCCGGGGAGGACCGCCGCGGCGAGCAGCGCCGTCTCCCGCCGGCGGAAGGAGGCCACCGGGACGTCTCCCCGTTCGGGGCTCTGGCCCCGCCGGAACACGCCCCAGTTGCCGTCGGCCATCTCCTGCAAGGTCCAGGGACCGGCCGCCTCCGCTTCGGCCGCGGTCATCGGCTCGTCGAGCTGGTCGATCGCCGCGAGGAAGGTCTCGTCGAACGCGTTGGCGGGGAGCAGGCTGCTACGATCTCTTTGGCTGCGCATGGGACTCTGTCTCCTGTGCGTGGTAGGCCCGGGTGAGGTCGCGCTCATCCGGGCTGTTTTCGCTCGGCCGACAGCACGGCCAGCCGGCGAAACGCCGCGGGATGGGTTAGACTTCATTCCCCGAGACAACTTCTCTCTCGCGATCGCAACTATACGCCTCGTTTACGCCATAGGCAAGAGGGAAACGGTCCGGATTTCGGGAAATTCTCTTCCGCATGAGCGACGACCTTCATCCTGACGCCGGGACTCTCGCCCGCTACGTGCGCGGCGAGACCGGGCGCCTGGAGAGCCGCGAGCTGGAGCTCCACCTCTCCGGCTGCACGGCTTGTCAGGCCGCGGTGGACAAGATCCCCCTGGAGACCGGGCGCGGCGGCGTGGTGCGCTGGCAGGGGCACCGCTTCGAGGAGCGCCGCGTCCAGTCTGAGCGGGAAGAGGAGCGGCGCCAGATGCGGGAGGAGCGGCGGCAGAACCTCGAGGAGGTGATGCACGGCCTCGGCTCCGTGATCGGCGCGATTGCCGAAAAGGAGCTGGCGGAGCTGCTCCGCGAGCCCGAGCTCGGCCGCCGGGCGCTCATCCGCAAGGAGGAGAAATTCCACTCCATGCACCTCTGCGAGCTGCTGGAGGCGCGCTGCCGGCAGGCCTGGTTCACGGACCCGGCGGAAGCGGTCGAGTACGCCAAGCTCGCCGCCCTGATCGCCGAAAGGCTGCCCGCCGAGGCCTACGGATCGAATCCGGTCAAGAGTGCCCGGATCATGGCCTGGAGGCACCTCGGCAACTCGTACCGCATCGCCGCCGACTGGCGGCGCACGCGGCGCTTCGAGGTGGCTGAACGGGCCGAGGACGATGACTCCACGAGCGCCCGTCCGGCCTGGACCCTCGGCGAAGGCGGCTCTTCCTACGAGGCCGAGGTCGCCCTCTGGGAGCTGCGCGACGCCTTCCTGGAGCTCGGCATGGGGTTCGACGCCCTCCTGGTCACGCTGGACCTCGCCATCGCCTTCCTGAAGCAGGGGAGGGAGGAGGAGCTGCGGCGGCTCGTGGACGAAGGGGTGGCTCTCTTCGAGGAGCGCGGGGTTCAGCCCTACACGCTCGACGCCATGCGCTTTCTGCGCGACAGCTCCGCCCGGCAGGGCCTTCCTCTCACCGTGGAGCTGCTGGAGAAGATGGCGACCTTCCTGCAGCGGGTGCGGAACGACCCGGCCCACCGCTTCCGAGCCGAGGGGTGAGAGAGGCGGACCGCGGCGTGGTTGTGATAAATTCCTGTCAATAACTCCCGAGAAAAGGTGAGGGTGCGCGTCCGGATGGCGCGTTTCCTGGCCGGAGGTTCTCGATGATCCGCAAGCTGTACCTTGTTGCGCTCTTGCTGTGCCTCGCCTGCCCGTCCGCTTCGGCCGCGGGCCGGGATTCATGGCCTTCCATCGAGCGCCAGCTCGCCGCCGGCCGGGTGGTGCCCGAGAGCGCCCTGGAGCGGCTGATCGAAAGGAACCAGGACTTCGGGATTCTCCATCCGGCGGAAACGAACGACAGGATCCCCGTGCCGCTCTGGCTGCGGGTCCTCTGGCGCAAGCAGCACCCGGGAACGAGGTACGACCCCGGCGATCCCACCGGCGGGTATCCGCTGGCCCTCAAGGAGGTCCACGAGTGGATGCTGTCCCACCAGGACCTGCTGCCCGGAGTCCCCGAGCCCGACGTGGCGCCTCCTCTGGAGAAGGTCTCCGGCGGCGCCAATCTGCGCATCTCCGGCGCGTCGCTGAGCCCGCGCAGCGAGTCCGACATCCGGGTCAACTACTGGGATCGGAGCAAGATCATCGCCGCCTCGAACAATATCGGCGGCAGCGGAGCCCAGGCCCAGTTCTATTCGACCAACGGCGGCCTGACCTGGGGCCAGACCCTGCTCCCCCGCTTCAGCGCCGACGCCTTCCACACCGACCCGACGGTCGACTGGACCTCCGACGGCACGGCCTGGGCCACCACGATCGGCGTGACCGCGAACGGCTCGGCTCTGCGGATGCGCCTCTACAAGTCGACCGACTCCGGCGCCACCTGGGTCTACGACAGCACCTTCTCGGGGTTCCAGACCGACGCCGACAAGCAGATGGCCTGGATCGACCACAGCGCGGCCTCGCCCTATAGGGACTCCATCTACGCCATCTGGCACAACGGTCCGCCGGTCTACATGAACCGGAAGCGCTTCGGGCAGCCCTGGGGATCGCCGGTCAAGGTGAGCGGGACGGAGACGACCGGCACCGGCATCGGCGGCGACGTCAAGACCAACCGCGCCGGCGACGTCTTCGGCCTCTGGCCGGACACCGGCAGCCGCAAGATCTACCTGGTCCGGTCGACCAACGGCGGAGCCTCCTTTACGAGGCCGGCGGCCGTCGCCGGCACCTTCGGCGGATATGACATCGGCGTCCCGGCCCAGAACGCCCGGCGGGTCCTGATCTACGTCTCCGCCGGCGCCTACAGGACCGCGACCAAGAACCTGGTCTACGCCGCCTGGACCGACCTGTCGGGCGCCACCGGCTGCCGCAGCCCCAACAACGAGCCGGGCGCGTCCGCCGCCTCTGCGTGCAAGACCCGGATCTGGTTCTCGCGCTCGACCAACGGCGGACTCACCTGGAGCGCCAAGAAGATGATCAACAACCAGTCCTCGAAGAACGACCAGCTCAACCAGGCTCTGGCGGTGGACGAGACGACCGGCGCCATCGCGATCATCTACTACGACACCGTGGGCGACGCCGCACGCAAGAAGACCCACATCTGGTACCAGTCCTCGTTCGACGACGGCGTCACCTGGAGCGCTCCCTTCAAGGTGACCACGGCGCAGAGCAACGTGGCGATCGCCGGCTCCGACAGCAACCAGTACGGCGACTACAACAGCCTGACCGGCTACGCCGGCACCTTCTTCCCCGTGTGGACCGACCGTCGCAACGGCCAGAGGGAGGAGATCTGGACGGCGGCCCTGGTGGACCCGGTCCAGGGCGGCGGCGGCTCGTGCACGAACACCGCGGTGTTCACCGAAGGCTTCGAAGCGGCCAGCGGCCTCGCCAACTGGTTCCGGGGGACCTTCCTCTCGGGAGGGAGCACGGCGGACTGGCAGGGCGTCCAGACCTGCACGGCCAGGACCGGCGGCAAGGTCTTCCGCTTCGGCGGCGCGGGCTGCTCCAACCACTACGGCAACGGCCGCTTCTCCTTCGCGCAGCCGGGCGGCGAGGCGGGCATCGCGATCCCCGCGGGCGCCACCGGCACGCGGCTCTCCTTCTGGCACCGCCGCCGCTTCGAGCCCGGCGCGGACGGCGGCCTCCTGGCCGCGTCCCTCGACGGCATCACCTACTCGATCGTTCCGGCTTCGGCGATCACCTCCGGAGCCACCTACAACGGCACGGTCAGCAACACCTGCCCGCCCGCCGGCGCCGCCGGCCTGCGCATCTTCACCGGCGCCCAGAATTCGTTCGTCCAGACCGTGGTCAATCTGGATGCGGTCTGCAACGCCATCGCCGGCGGCAACAGCGGCTGCGCCGGCCGTTCGGTGCGCATCGCCTTCGCGTCGGTCACCGACTGCTCGATCACCGAGCAGGGCTGGTTTCTGGACGACGTCAGCGTGACGGCCTGCGTGCCGTAGGGGCCCTATCCTCGGCCCAAAGGCGCTACTTTGCCGCCGAGCGATATGCCGCATCCGCCACTGTAGAGACGCCCCGTGGGGCGTCTCCTCCTCCGGAGGTGCCCGCGACATCGCGCGGATTCCTGGAAATGAATGGCGCCGCCGCAGGAGACGCCCCACGGGGCGTCTCTACAGTGGAGAGGGCACTATTCTATGCGCCGGCCATGGACGCTTCCGCAACCTCCCGCCCCCGCGGGCGCTACGCCCCTTCGCCCACCGGCATGATCCACATCGGCAACGCCCGCACGGCGCTGGCGGCCTGGCTCTCCGTGCGCTCGCGCGGCGGCTCCTTCGTCTGGCGGCTGGAAGACCTCGATACCCCGAGAGTGGTCCCCGGCATGGCCGCGCTCCAGATGGAGGACGTCGCCTGGCTCGGGCTCGACTGGGACGAAGGGCCGGACGTGGGCGGCCCGTACGCCTCCTATGTCCAGTCGGAGCGCTCGGCCTTCTACGAAGAGGCGCTGGCGAAGCTCGCCGCGGCCGGCCGCCTCTTCCCGTGCCGCCGCACGCGAAAAGACCTCCAGGCCATCGCCTCCGCCCCGCATGGCCCTGAAGGAGGAGCGCCGTACCCCGCGGCCTTCCGCCCGCAGAGCCTCGATCCCGGCTGGTTCGAGACCCTCTGCCGCGCCAGCCATCCGGACGCCGCCATCCGCTTCCTCGTCCACGACCGCCCCGTCACCTGGCGCGACCGCGTCCAGGGCGAGCGGACCGAGCGCGTCGACCAGACCGTGGGCGACTTCGTCCTCAAGCGCCGCGACGGCCTCTACGCCTATCAGCTCGCCGTGGTGGTGGACGACCTCCTCATGGACATCACCGAAGTCGTCCGCGGCGCCGACCTCCTGGACTCGACCGCCCGGCAGATCCAACTCATCGAAGCCCTCGGCGGCACGCCCCCCGCCTACGCCCACGTCCCGCTGGTGGTCAACGCCCGCGGAGACAAGCTCTCCAAGCGCGACCAGGCCCTGACCCTGCGTTCCCTCCGCGAATCCGGAACCGACCCCGAGCCCCTCGTCGGTTGGCTCGCCTGGTCTCTAGGCCTCCTCGACCGCTCCGAGCCCTGCCGGCCGATCGATCTCGTCCGGGAGTTTTCGTGGGATCGGGTTGGGCGGGAGACGTGGGTGCTGCCGGCGGACTGGGCGCTCGCGTTGATGGCCGGGTGAGGCAGTCGTAGGCTATGTGCCACCTGCTCAAGGAGATAAAGCAGATGACGTACAAGGTCGTGCTCGAACGGTCGGATGAGGGAGTGGCGGCATCGGTTCCAGGGCTCCCCGGTTGTTGGTCTCAGGGAGAGACAGAGGCGGAAGCGCTGGAGAACATCCGAGCGGCGATCGCCGAGTACCTCGAGGCTGTGAAGGAGTTGACCAAGGGTGCGGAAGTGCGTGAGGTGGAGGTAGTCATCTGAGGTGGACAAGATCCCGGGAGTGCCACACCTCAGAGCCGTAAAAGCCTTGGAGAAAGCAGGTTTTCGGATTGTCCGACAAGGCAAGCACATCGTGATGTCCGATGGGAGCCACATTCTAACCATCCCACGAGCCAATCCCATCAACGCGATCACGAGCCCGAGCCAGGCCGCGTGCAGGCTTGAAGACAGCTCCCACCCGCGAGAGCCGCTCCGGAGCCTCCGGAGGAGGCGGCAGCACGTAGCCCGGGGCGTGAGCCCCGGGTAGCGGAGCCTCCCAATTTCCTGAAGTCCCGGAGGGACGGCACCTTTCCTCCGCCCCCTCTCGGGGCTGACGCCCCTCGGCCTGCTGTCGCCCCTGCCCGGGGCTCGGGATTGGGTGGGGGCGCCTACCCGGGGCTGACGCCCCGGGCTACGTGCTGCCGCCTCCTCCGGAGGCTCGAAAAGCCAAGGACCGAGGCACGCCAGACTGACGTCAGGGCATCTCTAAGAATCTTATCTCTTCCCGCGATTTTCGCTTGACTTCCCGCAGCGTCTTGATAGGATAATCGGCGTAACCGAGGCGTACCCCAACCCGCAGAAGGGAGGTGGTGGAGGGGAGGAAACCAGCACTCAGTGAACCGGCCGTAGCCCGTTTCCGCCAGCCGCAAACTCTTGCGGCTCAAACGAAAACGGCCCGGAAGTGAGAGTTCAGCTCACTCCCGAGCCTGACCAGCGCAAGGAGGATAAGTCCATGCGTGGCTCTGATGAGTCTAACACTCCGTCTGTCCCTTCCGTTCCCTCTTTGCGGAACGCCTTCCACCCCGAGTTCCTGAAGCAGATCGGCGAGCGCGACGAGCCGGTGACGGCCGGCGAGGCCGATGTGGCCGGTCCGTGGCTCGTCGAGAAGATCCCCGGCGCCGGCTGGGGGCTGTACCGCGCCGGCGAAGGCTTTTCGCGCGGATTCGCTCCCACCGCGGTCTTTCCCGACCGCTTCCTCGCCCTGCTCGCCGCCGCGGTGCTGCCGGGCACCGGCCGCGACCGGCTGCTCCGCTTGGCCGGAGAGGCCGGCGCGGACGGCTTCGCGGTGCAGCTCAGTGATGGAGAGACGGGGGAGACCGTCGGCCATCTCCGGCTCTTCGACGAGCCGCTGCTCGACGCCCTGAACGTGGCCGTGGGCCTGGTGCGGTCGCCGCAATCCCTGGCCTATCTCCTGGAAGCCGCGGGAGCCGTCGCTCTGGAGCATTGCGGAGCGATCCTCGACAGCCGGGTCTCCGAAGAGGCTCCCGGGATCGTCGGATAGCTTGAAAAACGCCGCCGGCGTGTCCTGCGCCGGCGGATTTTTCCCTCAGGTGATCCGGCTATCCCGGTAAGCAGCGCATCGACCCGACAGGCGGCGGCTTCTCGTTGTTGCCGGACAATTCTTCGTCACTGCCGGACGCTACTCAGTGGATGCCGGACAAAGGTTCGTCATTGGAAGACACGGAAAGTGGTTGCCGAACGCCACTTCGTCATTGCCGGACACCGCCTCGTGGATGGCGGACAACAGCGAGTCATTGCCGGACAAAAGTTCGTCATTACCGGACTCAGGTTCGTCATTGCCGGACAAGGGCGGCCGCTGGCCGCGTCCGGGGGGTAGACGCTATCCCAGGATCTTCTGGAGACAGCCGAGGGCAGGAGGCAGCTTTTCCTGCCAGAGC
The DNA here is from genome assembly GCA_036380715.1 of Thermoanaerobaculia bacterium. Lineage (GTDB taxonomy): Bacteria > Acidobacteriota > Thermoanaerobaculia > Multivoradales > UBA5704 > UBA5704. The sequence goes on from DASVEF010000201.1 coordinate 40,698, forward strand.
CAAGCGGCGTCAATCCAGAAACCAGGCACGACGGCCGAGCTCACCCGGCCGGTGGAGAAGATCTGGCTCCGGTAGCCTCCCTCCGTCCTGGTCTCGACCCGGAGGGTCCGGGCGAACGGATCGACGAACCACATTTCGTCGACTCCGGCTTCCTGGTACCTGGGGAGCTTCTCCCGGATGTCAAACTCCGGGTCGCTGTCTGAGGCGATCTCGATCACCCAGTCGGCCGGCCCCTCCAGGCACTTCCGGGTGACCCGGTCCCGGCGCTCGTCACGGATCACCATCAGGTCAGGCTCGGGTGACCAGCGGGAGTCGAGGCGCATGGGGTAACGCGAGCCCCGCACGATCGCTCCGCCCACCTCGTCGAGAAAGCCGCGGAGAAGGAACATCAAGAAAATGAACAGGTTCTCGTGGAGGTCCGAGGCCGGCGACATGACGAGTCTCCCGTCGAGGTACTCCCAGTCGCTGTCCTCGCTCAATCCATAGAACTCTTCCTCGCTGACGCCAGGCTTGACGAGCGGGAACCGGGGATCGAGGTCGGCCTGCATGCCGTCAATGTAGCACGCGCCGGCTCGCCATGGGATGTTGCTTCCCGAGAAGTTCTCGAATCCAGGACCGGGATGTTGCGGAAAGAGACTACCACACGATCATGGGCTCTCCTCGCGTGGAGCCTTGCTATGATGGGCGCGTTCCACGAGAGAGATGTCTACGCAGCGGTCGTCGATTCTGCCACCGGCCTGGGCCGCCCTGGGCCT
>DASVEF010000202.1:0-2433 GCA_036380715.1 Thermoanaerobaculia bacterium
GGGTCTCTCTCGATCCGCACCCGCTCCAAGAGGCCGGGGGATTCGACGGTCCAGAGCGCCCGGTAACGCTGGGCGAAGAAGCCTTCGGAGATCCAGGAGACCCAGGCGGGCGGAGACACGAGCGCGGCGGATCGTTCGACATCCGGCCGCCGCGCCGCCCACTCGCCGGTCTCCTCACCCGCCCGCAGGATCCGGCGCTCGCCGTCCAGGTACAGGGTCGCCACGGGGGTGCCGTTCGCCAGGCCGGCGCCGTTGGAGAGGCTGGACTCCACGACCAGGCTGTCCAGGGCTCTTGGAGGCAGACGGGCCTCCCAGGCGGAGTGCGCCGGGTCGAGCGTCGCCGAGGTCTCGGGAGAGAGCAGAGGAACGCCCGGGTACGGCAGGTGGATCACGGCGGCCAGGAAGACCGCGCCGGCCGCCAGACCGGCCGCGAGCCAGGCCCGCCGGAGCGCCCATCCGGCCGCCGCGATCGCGAGAAACGAGGCCGCTACCGCCGCCACGGCGAGCGGTCCGGGGGCGAGGCCGAACAGCGCGAGCGCCTCTCGGAGCGGCTCCTGGCGGAGCCAGGGATAGGCGGCGAGCAGGGCGGTCAGGGCGAGGAGGGTGCCTGTCCAGACCGCCTGCGGGGGGGGCCCCTCACCCCCTGGCCCCCTCTCCCGCCCCCTCCCTTCCGTCCGGGAGAGGGGGAACGCTTCGATACTGAGCGCAGCGAGGGCCAGCGGAGCGGCAAGGGCGGAGAGATCGGGGATCAGCGGTGTGCCGAAGGCCAGCAGGAGGGCCGTCGCGGCGTTCCAGATCCGGCCGCGCTCGGGGAGGAGGAAGGCCGGGATCAGGAGGAACGGCAGCCAGACCGCCTCAGGAATCGCCAGCGATCCGCGGAAGAAGAGAGGGAGCCCGATCGCGGCCGGTAGAGCTAGGGCCAGCGCGATCCTGGGACGCCACAGGGATAGGCCAGCTACCGCGGCCACGATTCCCGGCCCAGGCTCCCAGGCGATCGGCGCTACGAGGACGATCGCGGCCGTTATCTTCGCCACCCGCCCGAGGCCGGGCCTCTCCAGCAGCTCTCCGGCGGCCAGCGCGATCAGACCGAGCGTGGTCGCCACGTTCCAGCCTGGGGCGAGCAGCAGCGCCGTCCCGGCCGCGATCAGCGCCGGCCCTCCTCGGTCCCGGCCAGCCAGGATCGAGACCGCCACCGCGCCCGCCACCGGCAGCGCCACCAGCGCCACCAGCGGGCGGGGGCTCGGCTGGAGCTGGAAAAGGAGATCGCCTCGCAGCAGGACCTGGAGACCGAGAGCGAGCGGGATGGTCACGTCCACCGGCAGCGCCGGGAGGACCTGGGCGAGCCGCCGCGCGGCGGCCACGACGAGGACCGCGGCCAGGAGCAGCACGACCGCCGCCCCTCGTCCCGGCCCGGGAGGCAGCGCCCAGACCGCGAGCGTCGCCAGCGCCGCTCCCGCCCCCAGCTCGAACGCGGGCGGCGGAGCGAGGAAGCCCGCCGCGAGCAGCCCCGCCGCCGACAGCAACGCCAGGTAGAGCCCCTCGGCCGATCCCGCCGGAGCGAGGTCGCGCGTTGCGAACACGGCCATGGCCGCTAGCGCGGCGAGCGGCACGAACGCCCGGAGGAGAGCGTCTCGGATTGGGAGAGGATAGGCGTTCACGCGAGACCTGGGCTGGCGGGGGCGTTCGGCATGCGAGTGCCTGGATGTTATCGCTTCCAGACGCTCCGCGCTGCTTTCCAGGTGTACGAACCCGGCCGGTCCGGCGTCTGGGATATGCTCCCCCCGCCATGCTTTCGAGAGACCTCTTGCGCGACAACCCCGAGAGAGTCCGCCAGGCGTTGGCGGACCGCAACATGGAGCCCGCCCTGCTGGACGACTGGCTGCGGCTCGACGCCGAGAGGCGCTCCGACCTGGTCGAGGTCGAGGAGCTCAAGCGGCAGCGCAACGAGGCGAGCCGCGCCATCGGCAAGGTGAAGCAGCAGGGGGGAGACGCCTCCACGGAGATCGCCGCCGTCGGCCGCATGAAAGCTCGCATCGAGGAGCTGGAGGTCCGCCTCGCCGAGATCGAACAGGAGATCGCCGGCCTCGAGCACTCCTTCCCGAACCTACCGGACGAGAGCGTTCCGCGGGGCCGGGACGAGACGGCCAACCGTTGCGAGAAGGCCGTGGGCGAGCCGCGCTCCTTCGACTTCGAGCCCAAGGCGCACTGGGACCTCGGCACGGCCCTGGGCATCCTGGACTTCGAGCGCGGCGCCAAGGTGACCGGAGCACGCTTCACCGCCTACTTCGGGGCCGGCGCCCGGCTGGAGCGCGCGCTGATCTCCTTCATGCTGGACCTCCATACGCGCGATCACGGCTACCGGGAGGTCCTGCCGCCGTTCATCGTCAACCGCGACAGCCTGATCGGCACGGGCCAGCTCCCCAAGTTCGAGCA
>DASVEF010000203.1:0-38649 GCA_036380715.1 Thermoanaerobaculia bacterium
ATGGTTACGAGAAATCGGCAGCTCCAGACTGACACGAAGAGAAACGCAATTGGGTGCATGACGCAGCCGACTGGGCTTGGCAGGACCTCGTTTCCGAGGGCAAGCTCGTCCGCCACCCGGCTCTCCCCGGGCTGGGGTGCCAGCCTCTTCGCCGCCACCATTCTCCGGGAAAGCTTAGCACCGCCTGCAAAACCGGATCTGGCCGCGGTAGTCAGGAAACGCCGCCAGACCAGGACCCACCTGAGACGCCGTGAGCGCCCCCCTGGAGAATCGTCGGTGCTGGAGAATCGTCTGGCACCTCTCCCCCTGCCGCTCCTCGCCGCGATGCCGAAGGAACTCGCGGAAGCTGAAGGGGCGGATGACGTCTCCATGCCACGCCCACGCAGCGACGTGTGGACTTCACGGGAAAGCATGCGGGCCGAAGAGCCCGAAACCACGATCTCGACCCGTTCGGAATCCAGCACCCGGCGCACAAAGCGCTCCCAGCCCGCGACGAGCTGGATCTCGTCGAGCAACCAGTGCACCGTCTCGCAATTACGCAGCTCCGGGTAGCGGCGGCAGTACTCCTCGAGCAAGAGCGCAAGCTGGTCTGCCGCCAACTCGGCAAGCCGGTCGTCATCGAAGCTCACGAAGACCGCCCGCTCCGACGGCAGGTTCTCCCGCCGTGCAGCCTGTAGCTGGCGCAGGAAAGTAGTCTTGCCTGCCCGGCGCATGCCGATGACTGCATGCACCTTCCCGGGTACCCCCGGGAGACGGGCATCGCGCCGGGTGAGCGGCGGGGACGATGCCGGCGCAAGCGCCGCGTTGAGCTTCTCGAGCAGTACTGGATGGAGAGGCATGGCCGTAGCTTGGTTGACCAGGTGTCCTTTTGCCAAGGACACCTTGGAAGGATTCCGGCTTTCCAGCAAGGACACCTGCGCACCTTTCCTCGAACAGACCGCCCTGTCAGGGGCGCTGCTTGCCGCCTTCGTGCGCGAGCCGGGTGATCTCAGGCCAGCTCTGGACGCGGCCCATTGTAGGAGAGCGCTTCGGCCGCCCGCTTCTTCCGCCCGCAGAGGGTATAGAGGTGGTAGCAGAGCTCGCGGGCGATCTCGGCCTTGCTGCCGAGCTTCGCCACGGCATGGACGCCCCGCTCTCGCTGCTGGCTTCGAGCACGCGGATCAGGTGGTGGACCATCTCCCCACGCCGTGAGACGGGCGTCGATGGTGGGGTCCCAGTCCGCCGGCTGGAGTGCCCGCCGGCTGGAGTGCCCGCCTCTTCGCCGAATGTTTCGGCTGGCACCTCGCTGGGCACCTCGCTGGATGTTCCCCGGATGTTCCGGATGTTTGGCTGGCACCTCGTTCCCGCTGAGCCTCCCCTCCTTGGGGGCCGACGACCGGGTTACTGCTATAAAGCGAGATGTGCCACGGATTTCTCGCGACGGTGGACGATCTCGGCCGCCTTCCGCGCCGCTACGGCAGGGTCCTGACCCTGCTCCAAAGCTTCGCGGAACCCCCACAACGCGCCGAGTGCCCAGGGCTGCTCCGCTGCACCCGGTTCGCGCGCGAGATCGTTCAGCAGGCCAGGGAAACGCTGCGCCGCTTCTCCCTTTTTCGCGTGCGCGAGGGCGAGGTCGATCGAGCTCAGAGTAATGGCTGCGATCTCGCGGTGCTCGATGAGCCAGCGGCGCAAGGCTTCGAGCCGCGGAATGGCCCGGTCGAGATCGCCGAGATGCACGGAGATCCTGCACTCGATCCATTCGTACGGAAGCCTGGCCTCGCGATCGTCGATGCGGCGTCGCTTCGGAAGGGATTCCTCGAGCAGGCTCCGCGCCGGCTCCGCGAGCCCGAGCGCGGCGAGGCAGATCGCCCGGCCGAAATCGAGCTCCAAATCACCCACAAAGAAGAGGTCTTCCTTTTCGCAGAGGCTCGTGAGCAGGCTCATGGCGCGGCCTGGATCGTTTTGCTTCAAGGAGAGGAACGCGAGGTGGGCGAGGCCTTGATCGGGGAGCCTTTGTGATCCAAGCGGTGCGCAGTGCAGGTGCATCGCGTGCAGGTGCAGGATCGCCGCCTCGTACAGCCGACCCTGATCCTCCCGCAGTTGGGAGAGTTGTCGGCAGAAGAAGGAGTGGTCGGTGATAATGCCGACGGGGATCTCCCGGAGGATGGAGAAGGCCGCGCCGAAGCGCAGCTCGGCCCCTGCCCAGTCACGGGCCTCGCGCAAAGCTCGTCCCTGATCGATCCAGGCGCGAGCCCGGATCGTCGCCGCCTTCTCCCGCTCCTCGGGCCACGGCAGAGCGGCGATCCACTCGGCGGTCTCGGCGTACTCGAACGCCTCGGGAGAACGTTTTTGAATGGCTTTCGAGCATTCGTTCAGCAGGAGGTCTGCCAGGGAGAGATCCCTGAAGGGTGGCTTGCGGACGGCCTTGCGGCGTTTGGCAGGCGCCATGCCCATGAGCTCCCAGACGTGGGGATAGATCGACCTGGCCTGACGCTCCATGGGCTCCAGCAGCGGAATGCGCCGGAGGGAGCTCACGAGCATCTCTTCCAGCAGGACCTCCTCCTCGGACCGGGGCTTTTGCACGTCGCCAAAGATCAAGATCTCGTCCTTGTCCCTGGGACTGTCCTCGGGGCTCCGGAGCTCTTCTTCGAACCACCAGTCATCTATGGTCAAAGACATCTGACACCTCATTGAGCACTGGGCGAGCATGGATCGGGCACATTCGGACCGAGGTATTCTAACCGTCCCACAGAGAATCCTCGTGCGGCGCATAATTTCTTCTCCACCCGGTCCAAAGGGCCGAGAGAACGGAGCCCAGGGCTGAGGCCGCAGGCCGATGCCCTGGGGAGAAAGGCGCCCAACCCCCGCGGCCTGAAAGGCCCGCGAGAGTTTCTGCCGGAGTAGGCTCAGCTCTCGGTTCATTCCAGAGGTCTCGCGGCCTTTCAGGCCGCCTGACCGTGGGGCCTGTTGACCCAGGGCATCGGCCTGCGGCCCTGGACTGGAGTCTCCCGGCCCGTTGGGCCGGGTTGGTGCGCCGGGGCCGGCACCGGATGTTTGGCTGGCACCTCGCGGGCGCACCTCGCGGGCAGGCGCCGCCGTGGTATATCCTTTGCTGAATGTCCCTGTCGTTTTTCGACCGTCCTATTCTCAACTCGCCCTACGACTACCCGGCGCGGTACTGGGAGCTCGACGAGAGCGGCCAACCGACCGACCGGGTGGTCCAACGGCGGCGGCCGGCGCAGTACGTGTCGCCGATTCCGAAGCCGAAGAAGCGCCAAGCGGAGCAGGCGGAGCTCAATCTCGCGGATGCCTACGGGCTCTCCACGGCGCATCAGAAGTACGACCCCACTCCCGTCATCAACGCATTGCGTCTGGCGGTCGATGCCTGGCGGGCGCTGCCGAGCAGCGCCTGGGGAGTGACGCCCGAGACGGCGCGGCTCCTCACGCACTGGCGCCAGCACGAGTTCACCGGCCTCAAGCCGTTCTTCTGCCAGATCGAGGCGGTCGAGACAATCATCTGGCTCGTCGAAGTGGCGCCGCAGCGCGGCGCCGAGGGCCGACGGTACCTCGACCATCTCACGGCCGCCAACGAGGAGGCCAACCCGGGACTCGCCCGGCTGGCGCTCAAGCTCGCCACCGGCGCCGGCAAGACCATGGCCATGGCGATGCTGATTGCCTGGCAGACCATCAACGCCGTGCGCCGGCCGAACAGCAACCGCTTCACCCGCGGCTTCCTCGTCGTCACGCCCGGCCTGACCATCCGCGACCGTCTGCGGGTCCTGCAACCGAATGACCCGGACAGCTACTACCAGAGCCGCGAGCTCGTGCCGACCGACATGCTGGCGGACCTGGGGCGGGCGAAGATCGTCATCACCAACTATCACGCCTTCAAGCTGCGCGAGCTGCTCGACCTGTCCAAGGGCGGCCGGGCGCTGCTCCAGGGCCGCGGGCCGGAGCTTTCCACCCTCGAAACCGAGGGGCAGATGCTCCAGCGCGTGATGCCCGACCTGATGGGCATGAAGAACATCCTCGTGCTCAACGACGAGGCCCATCACTGCTACCGCGAAAAACCCGGCGCGGCTGACGAACGCGAGCTGAAAGGGGACGAACGGAAGGAAGCCGAGCGCAACCGGGAAGCGGCCCGGCTCTGGATCTCTGGGCTGGAGATGGTCCAGCGAAAGCTCGGCCTGCAGCGGGTGATCGATCTGTCCGCGACGCCGTTCTTCCTGCGCGGCTCGGGCTACGCCGAAGGCACCCTATTCCCCTGGACCATGAGCGACTTCTCGCTCATGGATGCGATCGAATGCGGCATCGTCAAGCTCCCCCGCGTACCGGTCGCCGACAACATCCCGGGCGCGGAGATGCCGATCTTCCGCAATCTCTGGGAGCACATCCGCGCCGACATGCCGAAGAAGGGGCGCGCCAAGGCGGGCGGGCTCGACCCTCTCAAGCTTCCGATCAAGCTCCAGACAGCGCTCGAAGCTCTCTACGGCCACTATGCGAAGACCTTCGAGCTGTGGCAACGTGCTGGGATCGACGTCCCTCCCTGCTTCATCGTGGTGTGCAACAACACCTCCACCTCGAAGCTGGTCTACGACTACATCTCCGGTTTCGAGCGCACGACCGAGGACGGCCGGACTTCCGTGGAAAACGGCCGGCTTCCTCTCTTCCGAAACTTCGATGAATCCGGCGCCAAGCTCGGCCGTCCGCGCACGCTGCTGATCGACAGCGAGCAGCTCGAAGCCGGCGAGGCGCTCGACGACAGCTTCCGCAAGATGGCCGCGGACGAGATCGAGCGCTTCCGGCGCGAAATCGTCGAGCGCACGGGCGACCGCCGGCAGGCAGAGAGCCTGACGGACGAAGACCTCCTCCGCGAGGTCATGAACACGGTCGGCAAGCCGGGGCGCCTCGGCGGCTCCATCCGCTGCGTGGTCTCGGTGTCGATGCTGACCGAGGGGTGGGACGCCAACACCGTCACCCACGTGCTCGGCGTCCGCGCCTTCGGCACCCAGCTCCTCTGCGAGCAGGTGATCGGCCGGGCTCTCCGGCGCCAGTCCTACGACCTGAACCAGTACGGGCTGTTCAACGTCGAGTACGCGGACGTGCTCGGTATCCCCTTCGACTTCAACGCCGAGCCGGTCGTGGCGCCGCCCCAGCAACCGCGCCCCACCACAGTGGTTCAAGCGGTCCGGCCCGACCGCGACGCTTGCGAGATCCGCTTCCCGCGGGTCGAGGGCTATCGGGTGGAGCTTCCGGAGGAGCGGCTCTCCGCCCATTTCGACGACGACTCGACACTCGAGCTGAACCCGGACCGCGTCGGTCCCTCGGTGACCCGGAATCAGGGCATCCTCGGCGAAGCGGTCGACCTGAACCTGGTGCACACGGGAGAGCTCCGGCGCTCCACGCTGCTCTACCACCTCACCCGGCGTCTCCTCCTCACCAAGTGGCGGGATCCGGGCGAGGAGCCGAAGCTGCATCTGTTCGGTCAGCTCAAGCGGATCACCGGCGAGTGGCTCGATCACCACCTGGTCTGCACCGGCGGCACGTTCCCTGCGCAGCTCATGTACGAGGATCTGGCCGACATCGCCTGCGAGCGGATCACCCGCGGCATCGTCGCGCAGCACGTGGGGGAGTGCCCGATCAAGGCGGTGCTTGATCCATACAACCCCACCGGCTCGACCCGGCACGTCCGCTTCACCACCTCGAAGACGACGCTCTGGAAGACCGACCCCGGCCGCTGCCACGTCAACTGGGTGGTCTGCGACAGCGACTGGGAGGCGGAATTTTGCCGCGTCGCCGAGTCCCATCCGCGGGTGCACGCCTACGTCAAGAACGAAAACCTTGGCTTCGAGGTGCCCTACCGCTACGGCTCCGAGGCACGCAAATACCGGCCGGATTTCATCGTCCTGGTGGAAGACGGCTACGGCGAGGACGACCTGCTCCACCTGGTGGTCGAGATCAAGGGCTACCGTCGCGAGGACGCGAAGGAGAAGAAGGGCACGATGGACACATACTGGGTGCCCGGCGTCAACCGGCTCGGAACCTACGGCCGGTGGGCCTTCGCTGAGATCACCGAGGTCTACCGCATCGAATCCGACTTCGCGGCGAAGGTCGAAGCCCACTTCCATCAGATGATCGAGCAGGTGCTTGCGCCTGGTCTGGCAACAGTTTGAGAGCACTCCCATGGCGAAGACGAGGACGACGAAGGCAGCGAAGCAGGTTGAGACACTCAAGCACGACGAGGCGTCGCGGAAGAACATCCCCACGGCCGAATACCAGTCGGTCATGGAAAAGGAGAGTCAGCAGCCGCTCCGGGCGGTGTACGAGCGCCGCAACCGGGATCTCGATCCCCAGCTCGTCTGGCGTGGCAAGGACGAGCTCGACTGGTCGGACCTGGTGGTGCCGGCGCCGCCGCTCTTCATCCAGGAGAAGGTCCATCCCAAGGCGTTGATCGACGATCTGATGCGCCGCAGCATAAACGCGGCGGGCCAGGCGCCGGGCTTCCAGCCCGATCTCTTCGCGGACTTCAACGGCGTTCCCGAGGACGCCAAGACCGATTACTACAAATACGACGCGAACTGGTCGAACCGCATGATCCTGGGCGACAGCCTGCAGGTGATGGCGTCGCTCGCCGAGCGCGAGGGACTGCGCGGTCAGGTCCAGTGCATCTATTTCGATCCGCCCTACGGCATCAAGTTCAACTCGAACTTCCAGTGGTCGACGACCAGCCGGGACGTCAAGGACGGTAACGTCGAGCACATTACCCGTGAGCCGGAACAGGTGAAGGCATTCCGCGACACCTGGCGCGACGGGATTCACAGCTACCTGACGTATCTGCGCGATCGGCTGACGGCGGCAAGAGATCTCCTGTCCGAAAGCGGGTCCATCTTCGTACAAATAGGTGACGAGAATGTTCACCTTGTACGGGAGGTGATGGATGAGGTCTTTGGCGAGTCCAACCTGATTTCTCAGATTATCTTCAAGAAAACATCCTCGTCCTCCTCTGAGGAGCTCTCAAGCGTCTGCGATTACCTGCTTTGGTATCGGAAGTCAGCCGCCTATAAGTATCGCCCGCTATTTCGAAGGCCAGCGTAAGGAAGCCGAGATCCGCGGCACCGCGCCGAGCTCAGCACCGACCGAAGGCGACCTGCGCCAGGGCTTCGTCTACGAGCGCGTGCCCCACGTCAAGCTCAAATCGATCGCCAACAATGCCGAGATTGACGTCATCTGGGAGAAGCACCAACCGATCCTGGAGCCGCTGCGTCAGAGTCTCAATGCGGCCCTAGGAAAGGAATGGGAGGAGTGGCAGATCCCGCGCGAGGCCGATCTCCGCTGGTCGGGCGAGGCGAGGGACCTCCACGCCCGCTGGTGGCAAGGCCGTATCGCCCGCCAGCGCGAGATCGACGACTCGATCGACCGCAATGCCGACGAGGAGCTCCTCTACGATAAACCCTACCCCGATCCCCGGAAAGTCCGCGTGGCCGGGCCGTTCACGGTCGAAAGCCTGTCCCCGCACCGCGTGCTGAACGTGGACGAAAACGACGAGATCATCGACTCGGTCGCACGGGCCGAAGGCCGCCACGGCGAGGCGCAAGACTTCGCCACCATGATCCTCGAGAACCTGAGGACCGCGGGAGTCCAGCAGGCCCACAAGGAGGACCGGATCGTCTTTACCTCCCTCACCCCCTGGCCCGGCAACTACGTCTGTGCCGACGGGCGCTACCTCGAAGGGGAGACCGAGAAGCGGGCCGCGATCTTCATCGGCCCCGAGTTCGGCACCGTCACCCGGCCCGATCTCGTCGCCGCCGCGCGCGAGGCCGGCGACGCCGACTTCGACGTGCTCGTCGCCTGCGCGTTCAACTACGAGGCCCACGCCTCCGAGTTCAACAAGCTGGGCCGCATCCCCGTGCTCAAGGCGCACATGAATGCCGACCTGCACATGGCGGGCGACCTGAAGAACACGGGCAAGGGGAACCTCTTCGTCATCTTCGGCGAGCCCGACATCGACATCCTTCCGGCTGGGGACGGCCAGGTCCAGGTCAAGATCAACGGCGTCGACGTCTTCCACCCGAACACCGGCGAAGTCCGGAGCGACGGCGCCGAGGGCATCGCCTGCTGGTTCATCGACACGGATTACAACGAAGAGAGCTTCTTCGTCCGCCACGCCTACTTCCTGGGCGCCAACGACCCCTACAAGGCGCTCAAGACGACGCTCAAGGCCGAGATCGACGAAGATGCCTGGGCGACGCTCCGGAGCGACACCTCCCGCCCGTTCGACAAGCCCAAGTCGGGACGCATCGCGGTCAAGGTGATCAATCATTTGGGGGATGAGGTGATGAAGGTGTTCCGGGTGGGGTGAGAGAGTCTCGGTTGTACGCTTTGCCAAACTCCCGAAAGGAGTCGCCGATGGTAGTCGAGGAAAGATGGCTTCAGTTGCTACTGGCTCTGGCGGGAGGGCTCGCTGCCGAGCTGCTCCATTGGTATGGTCTGGCGCGCAAGCCCGACGGCGTGAAGCCTTACCAGAAAAGACCGCTCTATTGGGCGACGACGCTCGGCATGATTGGGCTCGGCGGCCTGATGCCGGTCCTCTATATTAGCGGCGCGGCGCACGCCCTGCTCTGCTTTCATCTCGGGGCGGCGACGCCCTTGCTCCTCCAAAAGGTGGTGAGCGCGGTTCCGCAGGCAGCCCAGCCCATGGGAGCGACACGGGGCGAACCGTCGCTGCGCGAGTTCTTCCGTTGGTAGCGGATGGCACCCGCGGCACCTCTCGCAGCTTTCACTTTCGTCTCGCTCGCGGGCACTCCCCCGAGCGAGCTCGGTCTCGATCCGCTTCCTTCCGCGCGGTCTACCTTCGAGGTACTCCGCACCGCGATCGAACCGTTCCTCGCATCGGCTTCGGCGGCCCGGATAGTCGAGGATCTCGGTGAGCCGATTCCTCCGAGCCCGCCGGGTCTCCACCTGATCTATCTGATGGGCCATGCCTGGCCGACGGAAGACGGGCTCGCCATGGCGGTGGTCGAGGCGGGCGAGAACCGCGTGATCTCCGGACGAGAGCTCACCGAGCTCCTCGAAAGCTTCAGCCGGCCGGAGGAGACGATCGTCGTCCTCGACTCGTGCCATGCGGCGCTCATCCGCAAGGATCTAGGGCGCTATGGATCGGCGCTCCGCTTTCTGGTCACCGCCTCCAGCGAGGACGAGGCGGCGATCTCGCTGCCCCTTGATCGCGCGACGCGGTTGGCCCTGGCGCTCGCCTCGGGCCTCAGCCGGTCGGGTACGCAGGCGGACCTGGTGCGCATAGTGGCCGAGGCGGCAGAGACGCTCGCGGGCGACGGAGTCCTCCCCGGCCAAACCGTCGACTATGTCTTGCAGGGGTCGCGGATTCTGCTTTTGTGGGCCGGAAAGGCAGGCACAATCCGCCGCGGGCGGACGGTGCGAATCGTCCGCAACATCCTGCTCGCCTCCGGCGCGGTGGCAGCCACGGCGGCCATTCTTCTCGGTGCGAGCTACCGAGACAGTGTGCTGATCCTGATCGATCTCGGGGACCTGCGGTCGATCGCAGGGCCGATGGCGGTCGAGGTGTGGCAGGAGATCCCGGAAGACAACCGGAGCGTGCGGGTGCGGCGGATCCCGGCGGACGGCCGATACCTCCGAGCTTGGCTGCCGGCGACCGACTTGGTGATTCGGCTGGAGGCACGGTTCAGGGATGAGCGGCCGCGGGGGCTCGCGCATCACCTTCTGCTTTCCCCCGGATGGAACCCGGTCGGCAAGAGGATCGACTTGGCCTTTCCAGCGGCGGTGGAGGTCGAGGCGCATCCCGGAATGGCGTGGATTCCTTCGCGGCCCTGGATTCACGATCGCAACGTGGAGCCGCGAAAGCCGCTCCGGCCTTATTGGATCGATCTCGAACCGGTCACCGTGGCGGATTATCGGCCCCGCGTCGAGCGCTGGCTGGCGCAAGGCAAGATCCGGCTCGACGAGTCGATGCTGCTCATGGCCGAGCAGAACCGGCGGGGCCTCGAGAACGTGGGTCTCGGCCAAGTCGAGTCGCTCGGACGCAACCTGGCAGACATCTTCGAAGTGGTCGAAGAGGCGAACGCAGAACGCCTGACTGGTGGAGGCGAGCTCGCGATAGGTTTGGGCTCCGAGCCGTGCGACGAGTGCCCGGCTCCGATGACTCGACATGAGGCCGAACTCTACTGCGCCGAGCTCGGCAAGCGGCTTCCGACAAACCTCGAATGGGAGCTCGGCGCGCGCGGCGTCGATGGCCGCATCTATCCCTGGGGCAACCGATTTGTCCCCGGCCGAGCCAACGTCGGGCTCCCGGAGAGGGGCGATCCGCCGCAGGGTCTGCGTCCGGTGCGTGAACATGCCGCGTATCCGAGCCCCTTTGGCCTGATCGACCTAGTGGGCAACGCAGGCGACTGGGTGGTTAATGAGAGCAGCTCCTACGAACGCGTGTTCATGGGCGCCACCTATCGGTTCGAACCCGAGGACGCGACGACGTTTTTCATGACCCCGGTGACAGACGAGAACTTGACGATCAAGGAGATCACGGTGCGGTGTGCCTCGTGGGGTGCATTTGTGCCACCACTGGTGACGCTTTTGCGGGGCTGAGGCTCGCGAATAGCCAAGCGAAGGTAGAGCTCGCGCTCTCCAGACGCTTGGACTGCCCCAGAATGATGAGGTGGTCGTCCACGGCAATTGTCTCACCAGTGTTGAGACTTTCTCGTCCCCCTGGTAGGCCTCGAAGAACTGGCGCATCCGAAAGAAGTTGGGCAGGCCAGAGAAGGTGCCAGCCGCGCGGACCCGCGGCAACACCTCCTGAGCGATCCTCTCCCATAGAGGCTGGCCCTGGGGGTGCCGAGCGGCACCGTAGCGAAGCTCGGTGACACAGATCGAGGCGGTCGAGAGAGATGTGGGAGCGACGGCCCTCATCCGTTCGAGGACTCGTTCGGAGGGGCGTTTACGGATGAGCTCGGACGATGCGAGGGAGGTGTTGCTGGCGGGCTTCGACGATCTCGTCGATCGCGGAGAAGAAGGGGTCATCATCCTCGAGCCAGCCCTGAACGCTGGCCAGGTGTCCGGTCTGCTCGTCCTGGCCGGCGGGGATGAGCTTGGCGACGGTCCTCCCCCCGTCGACGAGGAGGATCGTCTCTCCGCTCTCAGAAACCTTCTCGACGAGATCGGTGAGCTGCCGTTGCGCTTCCGCGATACTGTACCGGGTCATCAGATGCCCTCTCGGAATCATCATACTACCTGGAAAAGCCCCAGAGCAGCCTACCGCGGCCGATTGTTCCCGTTTGTCCGTTCCCAGCCCGGGGGGACCCCAGCCACCGGCGGGGCGAACCGCGGCGCTGGGGCGCCACCCTCTTCCGCCCGCCGCTCCCTTCCAGAAGACAGACAAAGAGAGCGGCAGGCGGGATCAACGCATCCCCGACAGAGGCCCCCTCTTTCTGCCCAGGTCCTGCCTTATGGAGATCTCCGGGAGCGCCCGCCGGGCGTTGCGCCCAAACAAGACTCTTGACTCCCGGATCAGAGAATCTGTAGGCTTCTTTTCGCGCCTGATAGGCCTCCCTTCTTACGGAGCCCGTGGCTTCCACTGGAAGCCGTCAGCCGTCTTTTTCTTTTCTGCCAGGAGCTGGCCAACCAACTAGCTGTCACCTACGCCCGCCCGGTGCCCGTGGCGGATGGACTTCTCTCGGGCGGCGCTGGGTGCACCCTCTTCCGCCCGCCGCCCTCAGTGCCTTCCGGCGGGGTCACGCAAGAGGGGAGGAGCCCGCGGGCTCCTCCCCTCTTTCCTACTCCACGCGCCTATCGTTCCGGCCGGCCGGCGAAGGAGCGTGCACAACTACTGGACATTGCAGATCTGCTGGGAATACGGATCGCAGTTGTTGCCATAGTTGGGCGACACCCACAGCCAGTTCGTCGCGGTGGCTCCGGCCGCATCGGTCACGGTCACCTGGAGTTGGAAGCCCGTGTCGACGTAGTCGCTGTACGTGGCGTCGCTCCCGACGAAGTACCCGTCCCGGTACCAGGCGTACGTGTACGGGCCCGTGCCGTTGGCGGCCGCGGCGTACCAGGTCTCGTACGTGTAAGGCTGCGGGTAGCTGTTGCCCGAGATGTACACCGAGAGCGGGCGCTTGTAGGTGATCGCGGCGTAGGCGTTCACCACCCGGTTGGGCCCCTCGGCCGTGTTGACGAGGCGCTCCCAGATCTGGGCCGGGGACTCGTACGGATGGTACGAGCGGATCAGCGCCACGATTCCCGCGACGTTGGCCGTGGCGGCGGAGGTGCCACCCGTCTCGGTGTAGATGCTGGGCGAGCCGGCTTCGCAGTAATAGTTGCTGTAGTAGCACGTCGCATACGTCGTCGCGCCGCCGGCGTAGCCGGAGACATCGCGTGCGGCGGTGCTGTAGATGTTGTTCCCCGCCGCGTCCACCCCCGCCACGCCCATCACCACGTCGAACGAGGCGGGTTCGATCGCCGCGGCGCCCGGCGTGTTGCCGGTCGCCGCGACCAGGAAGACGCCGTAACTGTTGCGGGCCGTGGCCAGCGCGCGATACACGTCGCTGTTGTAGGAGTCGGGGCCGCCGAAGCTCATCGAAAGGACACTGAACCGCCGTGCGGCCGCATAGTTCACCGCGCGGGTGAAATCGTCGTTCTCGAGGCAGTATGACGACTCGTCCCATGGGCCGGACCCGCAGTGACCTTCGACGCGCGTGTTCCAGGCGATCTTCATGCTGTAGGTCGTGGCGAACGGAGCGATTCCCACGTACCCGATGCCGTTGTCGTTCGCGGCCACCAACCCCACCATCGCGGTGCCGTGCCCGTGATCGTCGAAGGCGGTGCACGAACCGGAGTTCGCGCTCCCGCAGAGGTCATCGATGAAACCCCGTGGGAGGACACCCCAGCTGCCGGAGTAGAGTCCGTCGCCGTGGTAGGAATACGAGGAATAGCTGTACGCAAAGCCGCTGTCCAGGACGCCGACGACGGCTCCGCTGCCGCGCGTCAGATCCCACACCTGGGGGATCCTGTGCACGGTGTGCTTGGTGTCGATCGGGTTGGCGCCGACGGGAGCGGCCAGGAACCGAACGGGGTGGGAGCGGACGGCGCTCACGTAGTCCACGTTGGGATGCCGCAGCAGCGCGTTCAGCGCGCCCACCCGCACGTTCTCCGGAAGCCGCACCACCATCACCGGCAGCGCTTCCATCCGCTCTATGGATACGACGCCGGCCCGCTCGAGCGCCCGCACGACTGCCTCGATCGAGGCGCCGCGCGCCGAGGCGGGCCCGAGGGTGTTCCGCCGCTTCGCGCCCGGCGCTTCCGCGGGGAGCGCGATCGTTTCGGCGGCCGAGCCCGGGAGGTTGAGGAGGAACTCCGCCGAGGGGCGGGGAGTGCCGGTCTCCTTGATCCAGACCATGACCTCGCCGTCGAGGCCAATCTGCTCGAGCGCCTCGGCGAAGGCCGCCGCGTCGCCGGTGACGAGGTCTCCCTTGGCGGTGCGGACGGTGGAAGCGGTGACGCTGGCGCCGTCCTGGGCCGCTGCCGAGCTCGGCAGAAGCACCAGGACCACCATGGAAAGGGCGAGGATCATTACCGATACGAACCTGTTTCGTGTACTCATCGCTGTACCTCCTAGGGTCTACAGAAGAACTCGAAAACGTTCAGGTGACTACTACTTGCAACTCACACATGTTTATAAAGCGCATCAGAAATGCGCCGGAGACACTTCGAGCACACAGCTTCCGTGAAGCTGTTCTAGTGCTACCACGATCTGATTTCAGGTGTTTACAACTGGATACGAACTTCGCTTCTCATCCGACATCCATCGCCGCTTACACCCCTGGGCTTTGCCGCTACTACTAGTGCGCCAAGAACGAAAACCATAACAGTATATCTATCTATAGTCAAGCCCTACTTTAGTAGCCAAATAGAGGAGCAGAGCCGCGTCAAGGAGGAGCTTGCCCGCCTGACCTTCGGGAATGTTGCCGAAGATCCCTCGACTTGGCCGCACCGCCGGGGCGAACCGTTTTTCCGCTGAAAGCGTCAAGGTTCTCGAAGTACTCGGCCCGAAGCTCGTTGCGCCGCGCAAAAACCCAGGTACACCCCAGTACCGTCAAAAAACCACGGAATAACGCCGGGTACACCCCCCGTACCCGAAGAAAAATGGCGCAAAAAGCCAGGTACGCCCCTCTACCCGTCTTTTTTTCGCGCAGATTTTCGGGTAGCCCCTTGTACCCGGGCTAAAAGACCGTTACAACCTCTGCGCTGGAGTCTGGTAGTCTTGAGCCGGCCCTGATCGCGAAGGGAAACAACAGGGGGTGTGTGGCCAGCACACCCCCTGGGAGTCAGGCTACTCGGTGGGAGTTTCGACGGCGGATGGGGCGACCTGCTGCGACTTCTTCTCCGCTCGCGGCCTGCGAGTGCCCGGGCGGAGAGGCTTCATGTCGAAAGCGGTCAGCTTCTCACTGCGGTTGCCGAACGCGGACCGGACCCCGGCACGGATCCGGACCACCAGATCGTTCCCTCTCGCGACCAGGGCCTCCACGTCTCGCGTCGCCTGCTGAAATTCCACCTGCTTCAAACCCTGGAGCATGCTGGCGGCCCTGGCCTGCGGCAGCACGACGTCGAGCTCGGTGATGAGCGGGCTGAGGTGCTGCAACTCGGACGCGTACTCCGCCCAACCGCTACGCGCCCGTTCCGCGCTGTCGTTGAACCTCGCGAAAGAGAGCTTGGGCATCAAGCCACCCCCTTCGCGAACTGGAGCGTGCGCTCGGTGAGGATGCTCGGCAGCCCGGTCCGGCAGGTGCCGCGCAGGGTGAGCGCCACCTCCCGGCGGACGACCCGGATGTCGACGGCCTGGTCCGCCTCCGCCGCGTTATGGGCGACGAACGCGATGAAGGAGGCCGCCATCTTGTAGGTTCGGAAAACCCTCAGCCGCTCGAGCGCCTGCCCGTCGTCCGACACCCGCCAGCCCGGCATCTGCGCGACCGCCTGCTGCACCCGCTCGGACTTGAGCTTCTGCAGGCTGCCAGGCGGACGCCGCTTCCGCTTCGTCACCGAAGCGCCCTGCACGTCGTTGATCTGCGTGTTCGTCATATCTCTCCTTTCATCCACGCGGGAGCCCTCCATGGACTCCCGGTAAAGCCCTTTCGACGGACCTACACAAGTCAGCAACGCTGGGACGGTATTTTCCATATATGTTTCTTATTTGTCAATACTGATTCCAAAAAAATCTAGACCTTGCCAGATTTTTCTTTGTAGATCCGTTTTCCGCAACTTTTTTCTTCATTCGCGGGGCCTCCACCTACCCAAATCTGGTTCAGAATGTCGGCAATCGGGAATGCATACAGCTCTCGGGCGCCCGGGGCCATATCGGCGCCGGCGCGTCCCTCAGGGCAAGGAGGGTTCCGATGTCTCGACGCAACGTTCCCCGTATCCTCGCCGTGGCCTTGGTCGTCGCGGCGCTCCTGGCGGCCATCCCGGCCCGCTCCGAAGCCGCCGGCTTTTCTCTCGGAGAGCCCCAAGGCCTGTGGAGTCGGGTCTGGGATTGGCTGGGAAGCCTCTGGGACCATTCCTCCAGTCAGCCCACGGCGGTCTGGGAAGAGGATGGAACGACCAGCAGCTCTGGCGAGTCTCCGGGTGGCGGAGGGGCGGGGACTCAGTCGACTCCGCCGGACTCCAACTCGGATAGTGGTTCTGGCTTCGACCCCAACGGCTAGCGGCGACCAGTCCCGGGGGTGGTTTCCCCTCCGCTCCCGGAAGCTTCTTCGGGGCGTTTCAATTGGCCGAAGTTGTGAGAGAATACGATTCCGCAAGGTTGCAAAACTCAAAGGAGATAGCGCTTGAGCGAACATCTCGCTTCAGCGGATTTGGAAGCACTTGCGCAGGGGGCCTTATCCTCCCTGCAGGTTCTTACCTGTCTTCGCCATCTTCTTCATTGCGGTGAATGTCAGGACCGCCTGGCTCCTCTCCTCAGCGCTTCCATCCGCGACCGGGAGCCGGTGCAGGTACTGTCCGCGGATGAAGACGCTTCCTACGATGCCGCCATCGACCTCGCCTTTGCCTCGGCTTGGCGGCTCTTCCGGAAGGACGATCCGATCCGCGAGGCTTTCGAGCTCCTCGAAGCCCTGGGACCGGAGGAGTTCCTGTGGCACGCACCTCGTTTCGGGGACCTCGCCGTCCATGACGCTTTCCTGGAGCGGAGCTATGCCCTGCGTTATGAAGACCCTCGCAAGATGCTTCTCTTCGCTCAAGGCGCTGTAGCTGTCGCAATCGCTTTGGATCCCGAACTCTACAGCGCGAGAGAAATCGCTGACTGCCGGTGCCGAGCCTATGTGGAGCTCGCGAACTCCTACCGCGTGACGGACTACCTGGATTGGGCGGAGCGGGCGCTGAGCCGAGCCGCCGAGCTGGGCCGTTCTGGAACGCAGAGCGATGAGTTGGACGTGCGGTTTCTCGATGTCCAGGCGTCAATTCTCACCGACCGCCGGCAGTTCTCGAAGGCTTTTCCGGCGCTGGACGCCGTCCACGAGATCCATCTCCAGCGAGGCGACCGGCACCTCGCCGGCCGGGCACTGGTTTCCAAAGGGCTCTTCAAGGACTACGAGGGGCAGCCGGAAGAGGCGATCCGGAATCTCCGCAAGGGTCTGACCATGATCGATCGGGAGCGTGACCCCGAGTTGGTCTTCATGGCAACGGCCAACTTGGCTCGCGCGTTGATGGGGTGCGGCAAGCTCAAGGAGGCTCGGGCTGTCCTGTGGCCGAACCTCGGTCGTCCAGATCTAGCTGGCGGGCAGATCGGCAGGCTCAAGCTTGTCTGGCTCGAAGGACAGATCAATGTCGGCTTGAGAAAACTGGACCGCGCCGAACGGGCTTTCCTGAAGGCCAAGCAGGGATTCGAGGAAGCAAACCTTCCCTACAAAGCTTCCCAAGTAAGCCTCGACCTCGCCGCGGTGTGGATACGCCAAGGCCGAGACGAAGAGGCAAGAAACATCGTCTTAGCAGCCGCCGAGATATTCTCGTCACTGAGAATTCATCGCGAGTTGATGGTAGCGGTCTTCTTTCTCAAAAAAATCTTCGAGACCCGGGTAGCAACGCTAGAGGCGCTCGAAGAAGTCAAGAAATATTTGGAAGACGCCGAGCACGCCCCGAACGCCTGGTTCGATCCGCCGCCCATCCGCGGGTAGGCAGCGCCGGGCCTAGTTGCCGGGGTCGTTCTCGGCCATGGCCTTGAGAACCGCCGCCTCAATCCGGCGATCCAACTCCTCGTCGCTCAAAGGCTTGGATTCGGACGTCGGGGGCGCCGGCAGGGGGAGGGCCAGATCTTCCAGGACTTTGCGGAGCCGGGCCGCGGCTTCGCTGGGCGGCTCTCCCTGTTGCGGGTACGCCAGGGCGAAAAGCTCGCCAGGGCTCAGGCCGATGGCCCGGGAGATCGCGAGCACGTGCTCGACCCGCAGCTCGATGAGCCCGTTGAACAGCCGGCTCAGGTAGCTGGGGCTCAATCCGATCCGCCTCTCTACTTCCCGGTTGGAGACGCCGAGGACCCGCATCGCCGTCGTCAGCTTCCGGATCAGGCGCTCGATCGCTTCCTTGTCCCGGGGATCCATGCGCGACAGTGTACACCAACTCCTCCATGCAGCGATCAGGGCTGTTTCTGTTTCCTGTATTGACAGGGTGATGTCGAGGATGTATAACCGGGATCAAGTGAGACGGCATTGCAGCCGGAAACTTTTCGTGGAGAAGGAAAATCGATGAGCGGCGCCGGCCAGGACGAAAAGCGCTTCCCTCCCAATGCGCTCTCCTCCGAATTCCTCGCCCTGCTCCGGGAGCAGGACGAAACCGCGGTGGCGGCGGAGGCCGAGTCCGCGGGTCCGTGGAAAGTGGTGCCAGTCGAGGAGGGCTTCGGCCTGTTCCGCGCGTGGGAAGAGCCCGAAGCCGGCTTCGAGCCCCAGGTGGTGTGCCGCGACCGCGAGCTCGCCCTGCGCTGTCTCGCGATCTGGCCGGCGGTGGGCCGCGAGCCGCTCTACCAGGTGAGCGGGAAGCCCGATGCCCGGGGCTTCGCGCTGGAAAGCGGCGGCCAGGTCGTCGGCACTCTCAAGAAGCTCAACGACAACCTCCTCTTCGCGCTGAACCTGGCGGAGCACTTCAGCCGCTCGCCGCTCGCCCTGGCCGCCCTCCTGGAAGCCGCGGGTCCGCTCGCCCAGGAGATTGTCGGGGAGATCCTGGCGCAGCACGTTTGGAGAGTGCGCGAAACAGGCGCCGTTTGAACCTCACCTCCGTCCCCACTGTAGAGACGCCCCGTGGGGCGTCTCCTCGGGGGCGGCGATATCCTTCCAGAACCCTAGAAGGTCGGCGGGCACCTGATGTTCCGGGATTGTCCCGGCCACCGCCTGACTGTCTGGTTTGCGCATGGCAGATCGGATCGTCTTCTCCGCCCCGGCGGAGGAGACGCCCCACGGGGGGTCTCTACAGTGGGGGATGCGACATATCATCGGCGGCAAAGTTAGCGCCTATGGGGGTAAGGGCTGAGGTACGGCCGCTCTATACTCCGCGGGTGACATCCCAAATCCTCGCCCTGCTCGTCCTCCTGCTCGCTCCCGCTCCGGAGAGCGAGAGCGTCCGTCTCAAGCGGCTCTTCGAGGAGCACTGGGCCACCCGCCTGCGCGAGAGCCCGGAATTCGCCACCTATGTCGGCTATCCGAACGACCGCTGGTCCGACCACTCGCCCGAAAGCATCGCCCGCATGTACGAGACCGCCCGGCAGGAGCTGGCGGCCCTCTCCGCCATCGACCGCTCGCGCCTGACGGCCTCGGAGCAGGTCCATTACGACCTGCTCCGGCGGCGCCTGGAGAGGCGGATCGAAGGGCAGCGCTTCCACGATCTGGGGTCGTACCTGCTGATCGACCTCCTGGGCGGCGTCGACCTGGATCTGGTGCAGCTCCTGGAGTACATGCCGGCCCGCACGGTCGAAGACCATGAGGCCATGCTCTCGCGCCTGCGGGGCTTCCCCAAGGTGGTGGACCAGACTCTCGCGTGGCTCGCCAAAGGGCTGGAGGCCGGGATCACGCCGCCGCGGGTGACTCTGCGCGATGTGCCCGAGCGGGTCGGCAGCCTGCTCGGGCCCGAGAGCCGCGTCCTGGCGCCGTTCCGCAGGCTCCCCGAAACCCTCCCCGCCGCGGACCGGGAGCGGCTCCGGGCCGAAGCCGAACGGGTCTTCGCCGGGCAGGTGGAGCCGGCCCTGCGCAAGCTCCGCGACTTCCTCGCCGAGACCTACGTTCCCCGGGCCCGGGATTCGATCGCCTTGCGAGACTTGCCGGGCGGCGAGGACCTGTACGCCCACCAGCTCCGGAACTACACGACCACCGACTTGACGGCCGAGCAGATCCATCAGCTCGGCCTCTCGGAGGTGAGCCGCATCCGCGGGGAGATGGACGCGCTGATCGCCTCCACCGGCTTCCGCGGCAGCTTCGCGGAATTCTCCGAGCTCCTGCGCACCGACCCGCGCTTTTTCTACGACCGGCCCGAGGACCTGGTCGCGGGCTACCGCGACATCGCGAAGCGGATCGATCCCGGGCTGATCAAGCTTTTCGGCCGGCTGCCGCGGCTCCCCTATGGCGTCAAGCCTCTGGAGGGCGACGGCGCGAAGTCGGCGCCCGCGGGGTATTACAACAACGGATCGTTCACCGCCGGCCTGCCGGGCTGGTTCCTGGTGAACACCTACGATCTGAAGGGCCGCCCCAAGTGGGGCATGGCGGCCCTCACCCTGCACGAGTCCGTGCCGGGCCACCATCTCCAGTACGCGATCGCCCAGGAGCTCGAGGATCTGCCCGAGTGGCGCACGTGGGACGTCTATCTCGCTTTCGCCGAGGGCTGGGCGCTCTACGCCGAGGGCCTGGGGAGCGAGCTCGGCATCTACGATGATCCCTACTCGAATTTCGGCCGGCTCAGCAACGAGATGTGGCGCGCCCTGCGCCTGGTGGTCGACACCGGCCTGCACGCCCGGGGCTGGACGCGCCAGCAGGCGATCGACTATTACGCCGCCAACACCGCCCGCAGCGCGCACGAGATCGGGAACGAGGTGGACCGCATCATCATCCAGCCGGGATCGGTGCCGGCCTACAAGATCGGCGAGCTGAAGATCCGCGAGCTGCGGGCATACGCGCAGAAGGAGCTGGGGCCGAGGTTCGACCTGCGCGCCTTCCACGACCGCGTCCTGGGGCACGGCCAACTGCCGCTCGACCTGCTGGAGAAGAGCATCAAGGCCTGGGTCCGGGAACAGCTTCCGCCTCGCTGAGCGGCTGCCGCTTCAGGGGCGCGGACGGTTCTTCTGCCAGATCGCCAGCAGGATCAGGCCGTAGGAGACCAGCCGGATACCGTAGAACACCGGGTTGGTCTCGCTGGCGCTCGCCCACAGTCCCAGGGCCGCGCGATTGACCGATTCGATCCAGAACGAGGCGGCGAAGAAGAGGAAGAACCGGTCGCGCGTGCGCCGCCAGAAGCGGAAGAAGAACAGTCCCGCGACCGCCCAGCCCATGGCGATGCCCCCCATCAGCATCTGCTCCATGGCTACTCCTCCTCCCAGACCAGGCCGAACAGCAACAGCGACACCGCCACGAAGGCCGAAATCAGCCGCGCGGTGTACAGGTCCACCTGCGTCGGCAGGACCACCTTGTCGATCACCAGCAGCAGGTTGTTCACCGTCAGTCCGGCGAAGCACAGCGCGCTCCAGAACAGCAGAGGGTTGCCGCCCGCGCGCCAGCCCCGCCAGAGCAGCACGCAGCAGGCGAGGCTGGTCAGGGTACACAGGGAATAGATCGCAGGTGCCATATCAGTCCTCTTTTCCGCTGTCCTTGCGCAAGCGGAAGGCGTCGGCGAACTGCTGTGCCCGTTTGTCGATCCGGGAATGGATCAGGTCGGTCACCCCGACCAGGTTGGCCGAGTACGCCTGCTCCAGGGCGTCGAGCCGCTCGCGCAGCTCGTCGGTGGCGGGCGCATAGTAGAACAGGGCCGTCTCTCCATGGTCCTCGCCACGCGCGATGCCGGCGGCGGCGAGCGCGGCGAGCACCTCGGCGGCCTGCCTCTCGGCCACGTAGAGGCGCGTGGCCAGCCGCCGTACGTCCCAGCCCACGCCGGGATCGGTCCTCAAAAGCAGGATCGCTTCGAGGTACGGAACCGAGGGCACGCTGGTCAGGATGAACCGGCGGATGTCATCGGGGATCTCGGCGCGCCTCATCCAGGAGACTATAACCGGAAGCCCCGCCAACTGCCGCTCGACCTGCTGGAGAAGAGCATCAAGGACTGGGTCCGAGAGCAGCTTCCGCCTCGCTGACCCGGATGGCCGGCAGGCACTCAGCCCCGCTCGGTCGCGGCGCCAAGTGCCTGCGGGTTTTCAGCAGCCCTGCCGGCTACGGCTCACACACCCGTTCCTTGCAGTAATACTCGGCATAGCCCTGGACCTGGTACTGGCCGGCCGTCGTCTGGTAGAAGCTCGTGGTGATGAACTTGGTGAGCTTGCAATAGGAGCAGTCGTTGACCGCGATCTGCTGGAGCTTAGCCGTCAGAGACGCCTCAGCGGTCGCGCAGTCGGAACCCGTCCCGCAGCCGCGCGGAGCCTCGCTCCCGTCTGGGAGTCCCACGGGGTGCGATCCCCACCAGGCATCCGGTTTCTATCTTCAACCCTTCACATCCTTGAAACCGCCTCGCTGGGCCGAGATAAAAGATCCCGGGTTTTCAGGGTATTGATAGCTCGGCGCTTGCAGAGCCTGGGACCGACGCGCGTACCAGGCGTTGATCGCGGTGCCTACCGTTCCGATGGAGCCTTTCACCTTTCGCAAGGAGAAGGGATTCGCGGCCGTGTACAGGATGTAGATCCAGGATCGCTCGCCGGACTCGACATCATCGATGTTCGGAGCAAGACCACTGGTGTCCATCTGACCGTCCATCTCGAAGCATGAGACACCCATCAGAATGTGCCCGGCATACGCAAACAAGATCTGAACGCCTTCCGACTCCTCTTCGATCAGCTCCAGAATCGAACCCAGGATATGGACGGAGTCGTTCATACCCATTTCCTTGGCTTCACTCCGCCAAAACTTCACTAGATTCAGCTTCTTCTTGGCTCCTTCAGAGCCGGAAGCGTGAACTTCAAACTTCCCGGGAATGTATTCAGGTCCGTAAACTTCCTCTCCCTTGATCAGGAAACGGGGCTCCGGGAGTTTCTGCTCTTGTGGATCAGGCTCCCGTCCGACCAGAGGGGCTATCCAGGGATCTTTGCCGCCCTCGTCATCCCATCGCATCTTGCCGTCCTCACCGACAACCCATTTCGGCTGGAGCACAGAGACACGGGGACCTGGATTGAATGCGGGCCGCGGAAGCGGCGGCGGAGCAAGCGGGGTCCTCTTCGCCGGGACCCCTGCCCCGACACTCCTCTGGACATGAGCCGCCGGCACCCGCACCGGATTTGCGGGAAGAATCTTGGGTTGTGCGGTGGTGACCGCTCGCTGCACGTAAGGTGCGGTCAGTGAACCGTGATGGAATCGATCGACCGCATTGCCAACGTGCGGGGCCGGCTGCGGCCGGGGCTGCGGAGAGACCGCCGCCGGCGCTTGAGGCTGGCGGCCCTGTGCGGCGGGTTTCCGCGCCATCTTGGCTTGTGCCACCGCGGCCTGCACGTGTGGCGCTGAAACCCGGGCGGGAGCAGTGGGACGTGGAAACGGCGGTGGCTTGGGCACGAGAACACCTTCCTTATGGCGGAGTGCAGTGCGCTTCGAGATCAGAGATTGCAGCAAGGGCAGAAATCAGGGGACCCTGGCATCGGACGCAGGTGCCGGATGGCGGGCAGCAGATGGTGTCGAGGCACTTGCAGCAGGTCGGCTCCCACAGCTACGGCGGCGAGAAACAGGAACGCGAACACGAGGGCGTTCTTCTCATGTGCTTCCTCCTTTGTCAGCCCAAGGATAGCGGTTGCGTAATCTCCGCGTCAACGGGATGGCTCTCCGGACGCCCCTGCCGCTGTCTCTGGCGAAAGAGAGGAGCGCTGGCTGCCCGCGGGGCTCCTAGAAGCCCCGCCCTCCGCGGACCGCTCACCCTGCGGCCCCGCCACTGCATTCGTGCGGCCCAGGCCTCTGAGCTGTGCCAAAGGCCAGCCACGGAGATGCTCTAAACTACTGCTCTTCGTGGGAGTTAGATGGTGCCCAGGACCGGAATCGAACCAGTGACACCGTGATTTTCAGTCACGTGCTCTACCAACTGAGCTACCTGGGCACGAGGTCGGGAAACCTCAAGGGCGCTAATTTTTACCAGGGGCGGGGGCCGCGAGTCAAGCGGTGGCCCGCCGCTTCGGCACGCCCTTCTCCACCAACGAGCGGATGCGGCCGTTTTCTTCCACCATCTCGATCAGGCGGTGGCCGGCGCGCTCGCACCAGACGGGCATGTCTTCCAGGATGGTCGGGTCGTCTCCCACGATCTCCAGGAGGTCGCCGGGCTGGAGCTTCCGCATCTCCCGGGCGGAGAGGAGGATGGGCAGGGGGCAGAAGGTGCCGGTGACATTGAGATGGTGACGGGTGCCGGACAACGTAGACTCCTCTCCCGGATTGTAACCTCTCCGATCGCCCCTCTTGCCTGTACAATAGAGACCTCGATGCCGTACCGGTCGTTCCTCCTCGCCGTACCTGTCCTCGGGGTGTGTCTCGCCTGGGCCGCTCCGGCCGCCGCCTGGACTCCGGCGACGCAGACCGCGATCGCCCGCGAGGCGGCGCGGCTCGCTCCCCCGGACCTGGCGCGGCAGATCCTCAAGCACCCGCGGGCGTTCGAGGCCGGCGTCCTCGATCCGTTCAACGACTCCGATCCCGGCCGGCACATGAAGAACCCCGACGGCTCGGGCGACCTGGACCGGGTGCTGCTCGCCGAGGTGAAGGCGGCGGTCGAGGCCATCCGGGCGCACCGCCCGTTCGAGGAGATCGTCCGCCGCCTGGGCGCCGTCTCCCACTACATGGCCGACGCCAACAATCCCCTGGCCACTTCGGCGGCGGACGCCGAGGAGGCCCGCTATTTCGTCGACTACCTGCGCTACGCCGAGACCGCCGAGCCCCGCTTCCCCCTGGTCTTCTACGGAGCGATGCCCGGTCTCGAAAAGAGGAAGGACGTCGCGCCGCTGCTCGGCGAGACCCTGCGCCGCGGCCGGGAGCTCTATCCGATGGTCGGTCGCGAGTACCGGCGGATCGGCTTCGCTTCAGGCCGGGGACGGTTCGACGACCGCTCCAGCGCCTTCGGCGTGGCCTCGCTCGCCTTCAGCCACGCGGTGACCGACGTCGCACAGACGCTGCGCTATATTTGGCTGGTGGCGGGGGGCGCCGACGAGCGGAAGAGCGTGGTGAACGGGGGGACCCGCCTCCTCCTCCTGCCGCGGGCCGAACGCGCCCGCTGATCCTCCCAGAGCCTTTTCGCGACCGGAAGGAGACGCTTCGGATGCAGCAGGCACGCCGTGCCCTGGTTTCGGTATTCGACAAGACCGGCCTCGAGGAGCTGGCGCGCGGGCTCGCCCGCCTCGGCTTCGAGATCGTCTCGACCGGCGGCACCCTCGTCTTTCTGCGCGAGCGGGGGATCCCGGTCGTCCCCGTCTCCGACGTCACCGGCTTCCCCGAGATCCTCGACGGGCGGGTCAAGACGCTCAACCCGCGCATCCACGGCGGCATCCTGGCCCGGCGGTCGGAGCCCGCGCACGCGGCCCAGCTCGCCGAGCACGGGATCGTTCCGCTCGACCTGGTGGTCGTGAACCTCTACCCGTTCCAGCAGACCGTCGCCGGCGGCGCCTCGTTCGAGCAGGCGATCGAAATGATCGACATCGGCGGCCCCACGATGATCCGCGCCGCGGCCAAGAATCACCAGGACGTGACGGTCGTGGTCGACCCGGCCGACTATCCAGAGGTCCTGGAGGCGCTGGAATCCGGCGGCGGAGCGGTCCCCGAGGCCCTGCGCCGCCGCTTGGCCCTGCAGGCGTTCCGCCACACCCAGGCCTACGACGCCGCCATCGCCGAGTGGCTCGCCCGGCAGGGAGAGGATGGAGGCGGACCGTTTCCGTCCCGCCTCCATCTGGATCTGGAAAGGACGATGGAGCTGCGCTACGGCGAGAACCCGCACCAGGGGGGCGCGGTCTACGCGCGCTCCGGCGGCGGTGGCGTGCTCGGCGGCTTCCGGCAGCTCCAGGGTAAAGAGCTCTCCTGGAACAACCTGCTCGACGCCGATGCCGCGCGCAGGATGGCGGCGCTCTTCGACGAGCCCGCCGTGGTGATCGTGAAGCACAACAACCCGTGCGGCGTCGGCAGGGGCGGCGGCCTCGTCGAAGCCTACCGCCGCGCCCTGGCCTCCGACCCGGTCTCCGCCTTCGGCTCGATCATCGCGGTGAACCGTCCGGCGGACGGCGCGCTGGCCGAGGCCCTGGCGGACCTGTTCGTGGAGGTCCTCCTCGCGCCCGGTTTCGACGAGGCGGCGCGCGAGCGCTTCGCCGCGAAGAAGAGCCTGCGCCTGCTGGACTGCCCGCTCTACCGGCCCGGCTCTGAGGAGATCGAGCTGCGGCCGATCGCCGGCGGCTTCCTGGCCCAGCCGCCGGACGCCCTGCCCGACGATCCCTCCGGCTGGACCTGCCCCACCCGCCGCCAGCCGAGCGAGGAGGAGCGGCGGGCCCTGGACCTGGCCTGGAAAGTCTGCCGCTACGTGAAATCCAACGCCATCGTGGTCGCCAACGGCGATCAGACCGTGGGGATCGGCGCCGGCCAGATGAGCCGCGTCGACTCCTGCCGCCTGGCCGTGGAGAAGGCGCAGCTCCCCCTCGCCGGCGCCGCCGCGGCCTCCGACGCCTTCTTCCCCTTCCGCGACGGCCTCGACGTCCTCGCGAAAGCGGGGATTACCGCGGTGATCCAGCCCGGGGGGAGCAAGCGCGACGACGAGGTGATCGCCGCCGCCGACGAGCAGGGGATCGCCATGCTGCTCACGGGGACGCGGCACTTCCGGCACTGATGACAAAGTAAAATCAGCGCACAGGTAGAGAGGCCATGGCGCGGATCTTCATCAGCCATTCGAGCGCGAACAACGCGGAGGCGTTGGCGTTGCGGGATTGGCTGGTCGCGCGCGGCTGGGACGATCTCTTCCTCGATATCGACCCGCAACACGGCCTGGTCGCGGGCCAGCGTTGGCTCGACCGTCTGCAGGCGAGCGCCCAGAGCTGCAGGGCCGTGCTCTTCGTGCTCTCCCGCGCATGGCTCGCGTCGCGGTATTGCACCGCCGAATTCTGGGAGGCGCGCAGGCAGGAGCGCCCGCTCTTCGCGGTGGTCGTCGACGACACCGCGGTCTCCGACGTGCCCGCCGAGATGCGCGGCGTCTGGCAGCTCGCCTTCCTCACCCGCGGCTCGCGCTTCGAAACCTTTTCGGTGCTGCCTCCGCCCGACTATGCCCCGACTCCGGTGCGCTTCTCGCACGAGGGGCTCGAAAGCCTGCGGCTCGGGCTCGCCCAGGCCGGACTGACGAGCTTCGACACGGCGAGCTTCCCCTGGCCGGCCCCGGGCTTCGAGCACGAGGCGGACGGCACGACCCCGCGCCGGCCGTACCGCGGCTTGAAGCCGGTCGACGTCCCCGACGCCGGCGTCTTCTTCGGCCGCGACGCCGACCTCGTACGGGCGCGCGACCATCTCGCCGACCTGCGCGACCGCGGCGGCCGGTGTCTCGTCGTGATCCTCGGTGCCTCCGGGTCCGGCAAGTCCTCCTTCCTGCGCGCTGGCCTGCTGCCGCGGCTCGCCCGCGACGACTGCCGCTTCCTCTCGCTGCCGGTCCTCCGGCCGCGCGGAGCGGCGATGTGGGGCGACGAAGGGCTACTCGCCATGCTGGAAACGGCACACCGGCAGGCAGGGCTTTCGTCCACGCGTGCTGCGTTGCGCGCCGACCTGGAGGCGGGTGGCGCCGGCTTCCTCCGCCGGCTTACCGACCTCCGCTCGGACGCCGCCCGGGGCCTGCCGGAGGACGCCAAGCCCCCCACCCTCGTCGTGCCGATCGACCAAGCCGAGGAGCTGTTCACGACGGTCCGTGGCGACCGGCCCGGCGGTGCCGCCGAAGCCGGCCTCTTCCTTGCCCGCCTGGCGGAGATCCTGCGCCATGGCCCCGATGCACTCGCCCTGGTCACCATCCGTTCGGATGCCTACGAGCCGTTGCAGACCGCCGAGGCGCTGGCCGGCGTGCCGCAGGTCCCGTTCAACCTGCCGCCCCTCGACGCGGCCGACTACCGCAGCGTGATCGAAGGCCCGGCTCGTCGTGCAAGCGTCACGGGCCGGTCGCTGACTCTTGAACCTGAGTTGGTTAAAGCGCTGCTCAAAAAAAACCAAGGCGCCGACCCGCTGCCCCAGCTCGGCTTCACCCTAGAGTGGCTCTATATCGAGCACGGGGACAAAGGCGAACTCACCCGCGCCGACTACTACGCGCTCGGCGGCGAACAGGGCTCAATTAAGGCCGCGGTGGACCAGGCCTTTGCCGATCCAGACGCCGCGCCGCGTATCCCCGCCGATGCCGCCGAGCGCGAGACGCTCCTCAAACGTGCCTTTGTGCCGTACCTGATAGGCGTCAACGAGGCCAACGGCGAGCCGGTGCGCCGCACCGCGCGCTTGGCCGATCTTCCAGAAGCGGTGCGCGGGTTGATCGGTCGGCTGATCGATCGGCGCCTGCTCATGGTCGACCAGCGCGCCAAGGACACCGTGATCGAGGTGGCCCACGAAGCGCTACTGCGTCTCTGGCCTCCCCTCCGGCGGTGGCATGATCAAGAGCGAGCGGCCCTCGAGATCCAACAAGAGATTGCCCGCGCCTCCTCCGCCTGGAACCAGAACGCGCGCGGCGCAGACTGGCTCGCCCATCGCGGCACGCGCCTCGCCGAGGCCGAGGCGGTCGCACGCCGGGAGGACTTCGCCGAGCTCTTCAAGGACGCGCCGCAAGACTATCTCTACGCTTGCCGGCAGGCTGAGGACGCCGCGCGCGACGCCGAGGTCCGGAGCCTGGCTCGCCAGCGTGCTATGCAAAGCTGGGTCGGTGTTCTGCTGGTGATTGTGGCAATCGTCACGCTTGTGGGCGGCTGGCTGGTGGTGGCGGGCCGGCGGGATTTGGCACGGCGAGAATCGGCGTTTATCGCAGCCAACGCGCAGAAGGCCTTCGACGCCGGCCACTACGATCGCGCCATGCGGATCGCGCTGGTGGCCAGCCAAGGCACGTGGCTCGAGCCTCCCTCAGTGGACGCCAGCATACAGCTCGGCCGCGCGGCGCATTTCTCCCGGCTGGAAGCACAGCTCACCGGCCACAGTGGCGCGGTGCAGTCCGCGTCATTCTCTCCAGACGGCGAGCGCATCGTCACGGCGTCGCCGGACAACACCGCCCGGGTGTGGAGCCGAGGCGAGGATGGCACTTGGCACAGTGTTGTCCTGCAAGGTCATCAAGATGGGGTCAACTCGGCAGCTTTCTCATGGGACGGCTCCCGCATCGTCACGGCGTCGTGGGACAATACCGCCCGAGTGTGGAGCCGAGGCAAGGACGCTTGGCACAGCGTCGCCCTGCAAGGCCATCAGAACGGTGTCATCTCGGCCTCCTTCTCACGGGACTGCTCCCGTATCGTCACCGCGTCGTGGGACAAAACCGCCCGGGTATGGAGTCAAGGCGAGGATGGCGCCTGGACCGGCGTCTCCCTGCAAGGTCATCAGGAATTGCTCAACTCGGCGTCCTTCTCCCCGGACGGCACGCGCATCGTCACCTCGTCGGATGACGGTACCGCGTGGGTGTGGGGCCAAGGCGAAGATGGCGTGTGGGCCAGTGTCATCCTGAACGGCCATCAAGGTCCGGTCCGCTCGGCGTCCTTTTCCCCGGACGGCACGCGCATCGTCACCGGGTCGGGTGACGGCACCGCGCGGGTGTGGAGCCGAGGCGAGGACGGTGCGTGGGTTAGCATCGCACTGAAGGGCGCTGACGTGGCCGACTCGGCGTCCTTCTCCTCGGACGGCGCCCACATCCTCACCGCGTCGTGGGATGGCCCTGCGCGAGTGTGGAGCCAAGGCGAAGACGGCGCATGGGTCAGCGTCAGACTTGAGGACCGGGTCACCTCGGCGTCCTTCTCCCCGGACGGCACCCGTATCGTCACAACATCGTGGGATGGCACCGCGCGGATGTGGAGTCGAGTCGAGAACAGCACATGGGGCAGTGTCGCACTAAAGGGCCATCGCAACCTGGTCGAGTCAGCTTCCTTCTCCCCAGACGGCGCTCGCATTGTCACCGCATCGAGGGACGGCACCGCGCGGGTGTGGAACCTAAGCGAGGACGGCGCATCGGCTAGCGTCGCCTTGGAAGGCCATCGAGATCGGGTCACCTTGGCATCCTTCTCCCCGGACGGCACCCGCATTGTCACTGGCTCGGATGACGGTACCGCGTGGGTGTGGAGCCGAGGAGAGGACGGCACATGGGCCAGCGTCGCCCTGGAAGGCCATCGAGGTTGGGTCACGTCGGCATCCTTCTCCCCAGATGGCGCCCACATTGTCACCGGCTCAGATGACGGTACCGCGCGGGTTTGGAGCCGAGGAGAGGACGGCACATGGGTCAGCGTTGCCCTGGAAGGCCATCGAAATAGGGTCACCTCGGCGTCCTTCTCCCCGGACGGTGCTCGTATCGTCACCGCGTCAGTGGACGGCACCGCGCGGATTTGGAACCGAGGCGAAGACGGCGTATGGAACAGCATTGCTCTGGGAAGATATAAAGGCCTTGTCATCTCGGCGTCATTTTCCCCGGACGGCACCCATATTGTCACCACGCCGACAGCCGGCACCGTACGTGTGTGGAACCAAGGTGAGGACGGTGCCTGGACCAGCCTGGATCTGGAAAACCATGGAGGCCCGGTCTTATCGGTGTCCTTCTCCCCAGATGGCGCCCGTATCGTCACGGCGTCGAGGGTCGGCCGCGTGTGGACCCAAGACGAGGAAGGCGCCTGGAACAGCATTACCCTGGAAGGACATCCAGGCCCTGTCACCTCAGCGTCTTTCTCCCCGGACGGCGCCCGCATCGTCACGGCGTCAATGGACGGTACCGCCCGCGTGTGGAGTCAAGGCGAGGACGGTGCCTGGACCAGCGTGGCCATGGAAGGCCACAAGTACTATGTCACCTCGGCGTCCTTCTCTCCGGACGGTACACGCATCGTCACCGCGTTGCGGGATAAAACCGTCCGCATCTGGAACGTTCGTTGGTGGATGGGGCCGGGCGATTGGGCGAAGGCCGAGCCGCTCTCGCTGCCCGAGGCTGTGTGCCGGGAGAAGCTCCGGGGCTCGTGGACCACGGTCAAGGACCCGAAGACGGGCCGCAACGTCGAGCACATCGCCGTGCGCCTGCTCACCGCGGACGACATCAAGGTGGCCCCCATCCTCGCCGGCCGCACGGGCAAGGACGTGTGTGCTCCTTTCCTTGAGCCGCGGCCCTGGTGGTCGCGGCTCGCGTTCTGGCGGTGAGTCGCTCTGGATTCAGTTTTTTATTTGAAGCCTACGACATCCCTAAGGCTTCCTGGCTGTCGGTCGTCTCAATCGCCATGGCTCTATTTGGGTGCGCTGCCGGGCCTAAAGGGCAGGAGGTCGGCCACCGCGATGGGCGCATCAGGGCGGGCGAGCGGCGCGATTTGCTCGCCGCGGCGGAGGGCCAACCGGGTGCGGTAGGTGTCGCCCACTGGATCCCGGTAAACCTCCAGGACATCCCGGGCGAGGTTGAGGATCCAGTAGTCCTGGATACAGGCCTTCGCGTAGGACCGGGCTTTGCGTTTCCGATCGTGGTATTGGGACGTATCCGTGACCTCCAGAACCAGCGCCGCTCCGGTCGGGTGGGCGGCGTAGTAATCCCTGGGCGCCCCCGGAACGATGGCGAGATCCGGTTCCGGCATCGATTCGACACCCACGTCCAAGGGCATCTGGCACCGCAGGGAGAACCCCGGAGAGAAGACGGCTCGCAGGACCTCTTGCGCCAGCATGACGGTCGACGCATGTGGGCTCAGTTGGGGCGGCATCTCGTAGACCACCCCGTCGATGAGCTCGACCCGGCGTCCCTCGAAGACGCCGGCCTCCACCATGCGCACATACTCCTCCCGAGTCGTGTGGACCTCGGTCTCTGCGATCGCCATGTCGTCGTCCTCCACCGGGACCACGGAATTTAATCTCGGAGTATAGCTCATCGTTGGCCTCTCGGATACCGGAAGAGGGAACCAGGCTCCCTCTCCAGCGACAGGCCGATTGTAACTCCTCCAGACGGGCGTGCCTGGGTTCTGGGATCCGAGGGCTGACGGCCGGTACTTCCGAACACTTACCGAACCGGGCACTTGAACGTGGATACCCGGGGCCGTCCGAGCGGTCCGGTTCCCGGGCGGTCGGAGAGTGCCCTCGTGCTCGCAATCAGGACCCGCTCGCCGTCGAAGCGCGCCACGAGGCCCGGGGCGCCCAAGAGGACCCGCCAGGCCTTCTCGAGAGGCATCGGCCTGAGCTCCCCCGCGATCTCTTCCTTGGCCAGGTCCGGATGGACGAGGACGTCGATCCCGGACGCCTCGCCGAGCCGTTTGAACGCGGACTCGAAGGAGCCTACTTTCCCGAGGCTCACGTCGGACTTCGGAAGCCGCGCCACCAGCTTGGGCGGCAGCTTCTTCTCAGCGCCGGCCGGGAAGAAATCCGGGGGGCCGAAGTACTCGCGCCAGAGGTCAAAGGCCTCGCATGCGGACCCCGCGAGGCAGGGCGGAGATTCCGAGATGCGCCTCGCCAGCGCGCACGGGTCCTCAGCCGGCCGTGCAGCCGGTGCGGCGTTGGCCGTAAGGGTGGTGGTGAGCAGGAATCCGAGAAGGAGATTGGTGGTCATGGTATCCCTCCTCTGGTCAAAGAAATTTTACAACCGGAGGGGAGTCGGCCGCAAGGAGCAGGCCTTATCTGGTCCGATGGAAGCCTACCTCGTCCCAGAGAAGCGGACAGCGCTCGATGGAAGCTTACCTCCCCACGATGGAAGCTTGCCTCGTCACGTGGAAGCGGACAGCGGCTCGATGGAAGCTTACGTCCCCACGATGGAAGCTACATCGGGACAATGTCCCGGTATCTGCCCCGATGGAGGCTTACCTCGTCACATGGAAGCAGACAGCGGCTCGATGGAAGCTTACGTCCTTACAGTGGAAGCTACCTCGGGACGATGTCCCGGTATCTGGCCCGATGGAAGCTTACCTCGTCACGTGGAAGCAGACAGCGGCTCGGTGGAAGCTTACGTCCCCACGATGGAAGCTACCTCGGGACGATGTCCCGGTATCTGGCCCGATGGAGGCTTACCTCGTCACGTGGAAGCGCGTCTCAGAAACCCTTTCATTTCGGGGCCTACGCCCTGCCCAACCACTCCGGATCGTCCTGCAAGGAGTACCTCCAGAGATCTCGCCAGATGTGGGGATCCACCGCGGCGATCTCGGCCTCCAGCTTCTCGAACAGGGCAGGCCACCCCTGCTCAGGACCGAGCTCGATATCCTGGGGAAGGATCTGTTCCAGTTGGGCTTCGAGACCGGAGAGCTGATACTCGAAGAGGCTCCATCCGGCGGCATTGTCTGCCAACCCTTTCTCTTCCAGCTCTTCCGCTGCCAGAGGGGAGCCGAAGAGGTAGACCCACAGTCTCGGCTTGGGGTGCAGTTGGAGCTTGAAGCTGAGACTCTCCGTCTGGAAATCGGATCCCCGCCGGCTGAACCACCAGGCGCGATCGGCTCGACCCAAGACAAGGTCCCGTCCACGGCGGTAGCCAAACGTTGCCGCAAGCTCCGTCAGATGCCGATTCAGCGCTTCTTCATTGATGCGCTTCTTTCCCGTTCTCATTGGTTGTCGATCTCGTCGATCGCTCTCTCCTTCGCTTCCTTCTCGGAGATGGCGCCCTTGAGTGGCCCATTTCTCAACCTGTCCTCGATGTGATTGCCCGCAGCAGTTGCCGCATCCTCAAACATATCCACTCCGGTCATTATCTTCAAGGCCTCCTCTGGATCTCCATGCTCGACAGCTTCCGCCATCTCCTGAGCGCTGAGGACTTTGCCGAAGAGAGCGAGCGCCGGAAGTATGTACTTGCCCCCTCGCTTGAACCTCCTCAGAAGTCTCAGATCGTCCAGCACATCAGAGTATTCCTGGAGCAGGTTGCCATAAGGCCTCAGCTTGAGATTCAACACTCCGAACCGTTTCAAGGTCAGAACCTGGAGCAACGACGCTCCCCTCTTACCAATCTTGAGGTCTACGACAAGCTGCGTCACTTGCTTCGCCTTTGTGCGACCCGGACGTACGTTGAGGCGGGTCATACCCGGCTTGAGTATGACGATGTCTTTGATGATCGATCCACTGGCCGCAATTTGCTTGACGCCGTGGTGGAAGATCGTTCCATTGGCGCTAACCTCCACCTCGGTCAGAATGCGCGGGTGGTAGTACTTTCCCCCGCGGTCCAACAGCTTCTGGAGCGTTGCATGGACATCCGTGCCCTTGTCTCCGGCCGCCAGCACTTGCTGCATGTTCCTGATACCGTGCATCCTGGCCGCTTCGTCCGCGGCAGCCTGGACTCTCCTCAAGATCCGTAGCGTTTCAGGATCGGCAGCCTCCAGCCCCATGGGATCGGAGTAGTTGAACGGAGAGTTGACTCCGTACTGGTAAAGGTTGGGGCCGTCCCCATATTCGAGAGGATCGACGCTGATGAACCGGCCCATCTCCGGGTCGTAATACCGGTTCCGCATGTAGATCAGGCCCGTCTCTGGGTCTTTCGGCAACCCGTGGAAGCCGAACGGGTTTCCGGTTGCGGAGCTGAGCGCTTCCCGGGAATCTGGAGCCTGATAGACGATCCATGATGGTGTCAGCGCACTGACCGCGAAAGTCGTATCGAAAGCTCCCTCCAAACCCAGGCCGGCCAGATCGAGAGCGTCATCGGAGATGGCGAGGCTGTGCGTGCCTTGATTCAATGCGGCGGAGCTTTTGAGGGTGTAGCGATCGTTCTCAAGGGTCCACGTCACCGGCGAACCGTCCACTGCGATCACAGTCGCCACAGCCGCGAGATCCGGCTCCTCGGACAGCTCGATCTCCAGGTATCCATCCCGCACAACGACCTGCTGGACCTTCGGGGAGGTCTCATCGAACAGCACCATGTCACCCTGCGGCCAGGTGAAGGACCGTTGGAAATTGGAGGCAGGGCGGTTGAGGAAGAGGTCCTCCAGAGCCTCGGGTTCCAGGGTGAGGCGCAGGGAATCTCCCGTTTCCGGAGCCGTTGCGAGAGTCAGCACCAGCCTGCGCCGGGCCTGCCGGCCTGTCTGGACCGGCTGAGTTGCGGTAACGGCAATCGGTTGCGTGGTCACAGTGTCGACCAGAGAGACCTTACCCTGCTCGATCGCCCGGCTCAGAGCCTCCAACGAGATCTCCTCTGAGGTCTCGATCCACAGCGCTCCCTGCTTGACACGCACCTGCTCCACCGCCGGCGGCGTGCTGTCGACGAGGACTGTCCTCTCTCCATAAGGCGAGTAGACGTAGCGCTCTATGGGCTTGCCATCCGTCCCTGTCAAGACGGTGAGATTGCCCGTGTCGTCGTAGAGCGGTACATAGGCGGCCTCTACCGTGCCGTTCCCGTCGAGGTCGTTTTCCAGCCGCACGATCTCGTCCAAGTCCGCCCCATAGGTGCGCCGCGAAGCGAGTTGCCCACCTTGGTACTCCTCGACCGGCCGCCACCCGCTCCAAACGGTTTCGCGTGTCGTTCCCGAGACTGCCTTGGAGACACGGCGGTTGAAGGCGTCATAGGTATAGCGCGCCACCTCCTGTCCCGCCGAGCCCGTGACGCGAGTCAGACGGTTCTGGAAGTCGTAATGGAAGCGGAGATCCCCTTTGCGAGCCAGGTTTCCGTTGGCGTCCCACTCGACCGGCACACCGTCGACCGACCCAGGCCGGTTACGGCCGGAGCCGTCCAGCGGCATGGTCTCGGCGGTCGCGACGCCGTCTGTCTTGAGCGTACGGGATAGCAGGTTCTGCGCCGCGTCATAGGTGAAGCCAAAGACATCCGGCATTCCCGCAAGGGCGATGGGATCTGTCTGGCCATTGTTCGGAACGTTCGCGGAGGAAGCCGACTTCCCCGTCTGGATGAGGCGCCCTGCGTCATCGTAGCCCAGCAGGAAGCCAGCGCCGTTGAGATCGCCACGCGATTGCGCGATCTTCAGCCCGCGCGGGTTCCAGGAGAGGCTCTCCTGGAAGACCGTCCGCCCATCCGCGCCGGCAAACGCCTGGCCGATCAGACGGTCCGCAAGGTCGAACTGCCTGGCGCCCGTCAGGCCGTTGCCCAGATCTTTGCTTGCCACAAGCCCCCGGCCCCGATAGCCGTATGAAACGATCGGGCTGGAGGCCGCTCCGGACACGTTGATCGTCTGAGGCAGGTCGAGCGGATCGAACGTCTGCGTGATGCTGTGGCCCGAGGGATAGCTGATCCGTGTGGGGTTCCCGGCATCATCGTGGTTGTAGCTTACGGTCTTTCCCGCGATCGTCTCCGAGACGAGGCGCGACAAGGAGTCGTAGGCCATCTCCGTAACGACATCGCCCGATTGCGCGCGGAGGGTCCGGCCGAGCCCATCGTAGACATAGCTTTCAGAAACCGGTCCCTCCACTCCAGCGGCCGGCGTGATGGTCCGCCCCGTGAGCCGGCCGGCAAGGTCGAAAGCCTGGGCAATGACCGTGCCGCGCGCATCCGTGCGGCTCACCAGGTTCCCGACACCGTCGTAGCTGTACGCTTCCGATGTACCGTCCGGATAGATCGTAGCCTTGCGGCGGTCGAGGGGATCGTAGGTCCACCGGGTCTCCTGACTCAGCGCATCCCTGTAGGAGACGAGCCTTGAGCTGCCGTCGTAATCGTAGGCGACCGTGATACCCGCGGGCTGCGCCATGCTCGTCCTGCGGTTCAGACCGTCATAGGTGAACGCTACGACGTGATTCTCGGGATTGATCGAGAGCCGGAGGTTTCCGCGCACGTCGTAGACAGAACGGGAGGTATTTCCCATGCCATCCATGACGGCGACCGGCCGGTTCAATTCGTCATACTGCGCGGAGACTTGTACAGTGACGCTCCCTGCCGGAGTGCGCTCCTGGGCTGTCCTCA
This sequence comes from Thermoanaerobaculia bacterium, assembly GCA_036380715.1. Taxonomy (GTDB): domain Bacteria; phylum Acidobacteriota; class Thermoanaerobaculia; order Multivoradales; family UBA5704; genus UBA5704. The sequence goes on from DASVEF010000203.1 coordinate 36,139, forward strand.
GGGTGATGTTGCCCGCGGCGTCCAACTGCAGCTCCACGTGATTTCCAGCCGGATCCGTCTGCGCCGCCAGACGCTCAGCGCCATCGTAAGTCATCTGAGTCACCCGGCCGAGGGCATCGGTGACCCGAACAAGGTTCCCGGACGCGTCGTACTCCATGCGGCTCTCAACATCGCGAGCTCCGCTCGCTCCTCCCCAGAGCTTTTGACGTCCCACGGTCTGCCGGTCGAGAGCGTCGAAAGCCGCCTCTTCGTGGGCAAGGAGCTGTTGACCGGCGTCGTAGCTCTTCCGAACTATCGTATTGCCACTGTTGTCGCGCTCGAACGCCGCCCGGGTGCCCAACGGATCGATCGCCTCCTTGAGCCTGCCGTATCCGTCGTAGACGGCTCGCCAGACCGCATCCCGACCGTCTGTCGAGGAGACGGGATTTCCTTCAAGGTCGTACTCGGTCGTTTCCGTGACGGCCTCAGCGCTCCCGGCGCCTTGCACCACTTGAACCGGCAGATCCCGTTCGTCATAGGTGAGCTCGGTCACCTTCCCCTCGGGTTCCGTTTTCCGAATTACGTTCAAGCTCGCGTCGTAGGTGAACGCTTCGCTGACAAAAGATCCACCGGGCTCGATCTCGCGCTCGATCGAAAGGACTTCGTCGAGAGCGCCGTAGCTGTAGCGGACCGCCGTGGATGAAGAGCCGTCCTCGAGAGGCAGCCGCTCGGTCGTCACGTTCCCGTTTTCATCGTAGAGATAGGTTGCCCGGTAGCCGAGCGGCTCGACGACTTCGACAGGCCAGTCGACCTCGTTCCAGGTACGCCGGTGCTGAATGTTGCGCGGATCGATCACCTTCGTGACATTGCCCCGAGCATCCGTTTCGAGCTGCGTAGTAATCCCAAGGCCTCCCTCATCCACCGTCATGCTCTGGAGATATCCACGGGCCTCACCTGTCGCGGAGTACCGGTAGCTGGTCGTATGGCCGTTGGGGTTGACGACCTCCGTGGGCTGCCCGAAAGCGTTGTAGGAGACCCGGATCTCGCTCGCCTCCTCCAGCCCGGCAGCCCGCAGGATCGACGTCGCCTGTCCGATCCCGTCGCGGGTGATGTCGGTTACCGTCCCGCGAGGACCGACGATACGGGTCGGCTGGTTGGTGCGCCCCTCGTACGTGTATGCAGTTGTCAGCACGCCCGAAGAGCCGTTCGCACCTCGGCCGTCGGCGGCTACCGTCAACTGCAGAAGGTTGCCCTGGCTGCGGCGCTCCCCGGCCGTGTCGTAGGTATAGGTGGAAACCCGTCCGAGGGGTTCGGTAAGGCTGGTGACAAGACCGTCCGAGTTGTGCTCGAGAGACGTGACCGCCCCCTCCGCATCCTCGACCTGCGTCGCCTGCCCATCCTCGTTGTGGCCATAGATTGTTACGTGACCGCGCCGATTCGTGACAGTAGCCCGGCGGGCGTCGAAGTCGTAGGCGATCTGAACGGTACCGGTCCCCCAGATCTGGGAAGTGACTTCCTGGTCGCGTCCATCGCCGTCCGCATCGGTGTAGGTCAGATCGAAACGTTTGTTGCCACGCGCGTCGGAGAAGGCGGTGAGGTTGTCACGCTGGTTCAGCGCCTGGGCCAGGGCGCCCGTGGCCGGATCGTACTCGTACCGGGTGGTGAGCCCGTTGGGATACGTCGATTCCCCGACCGTGATCTTCGGAGAGGTCACGGAGGTCAGACGTCCTGCCTCGTCGTACTCGTAGGTGACCTCGCGATCGTCAAAGTCCCGGAGCCGGTTCAGCCGCCCCTCCTCGTCGTAGGAAAGGGTAATTTGACGGTCGAGCGTGTCGGTGATCCCCACCAGACGCGAGCGCATATCATACGCAAAACGCATCTCGTTGCCGGTGTCCGCCGAATCCTTCACGGCGTCCGCCAGCGAGACGAGCCGCCCGAAGCGATCGAAGCGCGCGAGGTTGCGCTGGGCGTCGATCAGAATCCAGCCTGCCGCGGTCCGCTCGAGGCTGACGAAACGACCCTCAGGCGCCTTGAGCTTGCCATCCGGTTGTTTTTCGAACAGCTCGCGCCGCCCGCGGTCGAAGTACTCGACGCTCCCGTCGGGGAGCTCGCGCAGGCGCAGGTTGTAATTGTGGTCCCACCCAGGTCCGAACGGGCCGGCGCCGACGGTCTGGCTGCGGTAGGTACGCACCAGATTGAAGTCGAACCCGCGCCCCTTGACGAAGAGATCGCGCTGGGCGAGCGACATCTCGCCCGAATGGAGCAATGTGCCGGGCACGGCGTCGCCGGTGCCGAGCGACGGGCTCTGCGCCGGCTCCTGTCGAATCGCCGGCGAAATATCCCATGGCACACTGGTCAGGGCGACCTCGGCCGCGTCGAGGCGCTCCTTGTCGTAGACGCTGGCGAGCGTGGTGCGCAGAGACGCGGGGAAGCGGATGGCCACCTGGGCGCCGGAGAGGATCTCGGGCGCGTCGTCCGGGATCTTCAGCTCTTCGGCGTCGCAGCGCTTGCACTCCTCGTCCTTGTCCTCGT
>DASVEF010000204.1:0-36905 GCA_036380715.1 Thermoanaerobaculia bacterium
GGCGCGAACCCCTGGGCGATGCGGGCGACGTCCTCGACAGTGAGGTCCGGCAGCAGAGGTCGCCCGGTGGCTCCGTCGATGCCGTTGCAGGCGAGGGTCTCGGTGGACATGGAAGTCATCTCCTGGGTCTGGCTTCATCCATGGGAACGCAAAGCCGCCGGGAAAGCGGCCAGACCGAACAGACCGAGCCTGCGGGCCAGCCAAAGCCGGCCCGCAGGAATGCGAGGTCAGTCGCCACGCCTGCATTTTCCCTGGGCGATCAGGTTGGAGATGAAGTAGATGTGCTGAGAGCCGGGAGGGTAATCCCCGAGCTTTTCGCGCAGCACCTGGATGCAGTTGTCGGTTTCGGTCATGCCCGGCCGGAAGCCTCCATTCGGGCCGTACGACCACGGCGTGCCTGTGCCTCCCGTGGGATCTGGCAGCTTGATGTCATAGAACAGGCTGCCGATGCTAGCTCCGGTATCGGCGCGGCTGGCCTGCAGCTCCACACTCAGGGCGAGCTCGGCGAAGAAGGCCCCGCCCCGGTCAGACGTCTTCTTGATCCTCATCTCCGTGACCGGCTGCTTTCTCTTGGCCAGCCGCGCCGTCCAGAACAGCTTCCCGCAGGGGGTATCGCTCGCCGCGATACTGGTCATGGCCAAGGCCTGGAACTGCACCCGGGTACGGGCGTTTCCGGACTTGTCGAACTTGGCATGATCGAGCCGAGCGACCGCGGCATCCCAGTCCGAGCCCTGGGCCGGGATGCCGCGCAGAGAGATCTTGTGGTCCCAGCCGCCCTGCGCCGGAACTTTGCAGAGAGATTCCACATCCCCGTCCGGGAACGTGAACTGGGTCACGCCGTTGCCAGGCGTCCGCCAGTAGTCTGTGCCTTTCTTGATCATATCGAATGCGGCTGCGACCGGGGCGGCAGCCAGGGTCGCCAGCAACACCGCGAGGACCGTCGCGCGCACAAAGAATCTAGTCATGATTTCTGTCTCCCGAAGTTGGGAAGTCGTTTCGCATCCACCCCTGTCGAAGGGTCGCCGGACAGCGGCCCGGCGGCCCGCGTATGGCTGGAGCGAGCGAGATCAGGGATCTCATGGGACGTCCTCCGCCGCGGCCGGACCGAGCTTTGACCGCACACCGGCCCGCCCCCGGGAGAGCGCTTCGAGCAGGGTTCCCGAAGTCGTGAGGGTGAGCAGGCAGGCGCTCGACAGGGCGAGGGCGACGAGCAACCCGAGCCGGCGGTTGGTGGGGATCTGAGAAAACGCCAGCAGCCCGAAGCCCAGCGAGATCGCCAGCGCGTCGACCAGGATCGACGGCCCGGCCGCGGCGCTCGCCGCCAGGCCAGGCTGAGGGATGTCGGCGCTCTCGGCGGCCTGGAACCGCTCGAAAAAATGGATGCCGTAGTCGTCGCCGATGCCGAGGGTCACGGCGCAGAACATTGAGGTGGCCACGCCGAGGGGGACGCCCAGCCAGCCCATGATCCCGAAAGTCCAGGCCACGGCGATGGCGGTGGGAGCGATGCAGGCGATGCCGGCGCGCAGGGAGCGGTACAGCAGGGCCACGATCAGAAGATTGCCGGCGACCGCGAGAAGGAGCGAGCCGACCTGGGTGCGGACGATCGCCGGGATCATGGCCTGCGAGACGGCGACGTCGCCGGCGAGGTCGACCCGCCCGTGGACCGGGGCCAGCTCGGCGCGCTCGATCTCCCGGACGGCCGCGATGAGCCGGGCGGTCTCCCGGAAGTTGGCTCCCTTGAGCAGGAGGGTGACCACGGTGCTGTGAAAGCCGTCGTCGACCAGCTCGCGGCGGCGGGCCTCGCCGCGGACGTTGCCGATCCTGCGCGTGTAGATGTAGATCCAGGAAGGGTCGTCGATGATCTCTCGGAAGGCCTCGTCGCGTCCGCCCCAGAGGTAGGCGGTGGTCGAGAGATGGCCGGCGAGGCCGAAGACGCCGCCGACCTCGGGCCGGGCACGCAGGGCCTGCTCGAAGCGGCCGACCGCCGCGACCGCGGAGCCCGCGAGCAGCGGGCCGCTGGCCGCCGGGATGGCCGGGACCTGGTCCGGGGGCGGGTCGAAGGTGACCACGGCGAGCAGGACGTGGGTGCCTGCGAAGAGCCGGTCGACCCGCGCGGAGTCCCGGCGCAGAGGGCTGTCCGGCGCGAAGTTGGTGATCCATCCGTCCTGGACCTCCAGGCGGAGGATCCCCAGCGCGAGCACGACGGTGACCAGGGCCAGGACAGGCAGGACGAGCCGCGGCCGCGCTCCCAGGGCGATCGCCGGCCGGGCGAGGCGCGACGCCGTGCGGAGCGGCCCCGCGGCCGGGATGCCGGCGGGCCAGAGGACGAGCAGGGCCGGAGTCGCCACCAGGGCCCAGACCATGCAGAACAGCACCCCGATCCCCGTGAACAGGCCCAAGCTCCACACCGGCCGGATCGGCGAGGTGAGAAACGAGAGGAACCCGGCGGCGGTGGTCAGCGAGGCCAGGACGATCGGCCGGCCCAGCTCCGCCAGAGTCTGGCGGAGCGCCTCGGTGGGAGGCTGGTCCACGGGCCGGTGGCGGTAACGCCAGAGCAGGTGGACCTCATGGGAGAGCCCGATCGTGGTCAGGAGGACGGGGATCACGGCGGCGGTCAGGTAGACCGGCTGGCCGCACCAGCCGATCAGGCCGAGAGTGAAGACCTGGGCGGCGCCGACCTTGGCGGCGCCGAGGAAGGCCCCCCAGGAGCGGCCGCAGGCCGCCCCGAGGACAGCCGCGATCACCAGCAACGCGAGCGGCATCAGCAGGGCGAGGTCGGCGAGGAGGTGGTCGCCCAGGAGCGCTTCGGCTGCGGGCGCTCCCACCACTGAGACGCGGTCCGTGGCGGTCTCGTACAGGCGGACCGCTGCGACGACCCGGTCGTAGAGCGCCGCGCGGTCGACGGCCTCGCCGGCCCCCCCGTCGGCGGGCCCGGGGACGCCCACGAGGATGGCCGCGGCCCGGCGGTCGAAAGAGACCAGGGTACCGTGGAGGAGGTCGATCGCCTCGACGTCGCTCCGGACCTCGGCGAGGCGCTCCGGGGTCCGCGGCGGCGGATCGAGCAGGGGGCGGAACCTGGTGCTCCCGGGATAGAAGCTGCCGCCGAATTCGGTCGCCAGGCTCTGCACGGAGCCTGGATCGATCCCGGGCAGGGCCGCGAGGTCGCGGGTCATCTGCCCCAGCCGGTCGAGAGTGCCGGCGTTGAAGATGCCGTCCGGGTGGGAGGTCTCGAGGACGACCAGCAGCGGGTCGCGCAGGCCGAAGAGCCGGCGGGCCGCGCGGTCCAAGGCGATCGCCGGGTCGTCCGGCGGCACCAGGGCATGTCCATCGGTACGAAGCTCCAGGCGCAAGAGCCCCGGCACCATGACCAGCACCGTGGTCACCATGACGGCGAGGGCCGCGCGCGGACGCGCCGCCGCAGCCCCGCCCAGCCGGGTCCCCCAATGGAGCAATGCTGCCTCCTCCGACAGACGCCCTGGCGGAGCCCCTGGAGAGGTACTGAACGTTTCAATCTCTACTATACAACTTTTTCTCCTGGCAGTCGCAGTCTGGCTCCATCTGTGGGAACGCAAAGCCGCCGGGAAAGCGGACACCTCGTGTCATGCCCCGTCCAGTCTTCAGCCGGGCGAATCAGTGGCTGGTTGAAGCTCACGGTAAAGCCCCAGCGCGGCACCGCGCGGCGATAAGCCTGATAGCTCTCGCCGAACCGTGATTCGAGCGAGGGCTCCTCGTAAACGACCACCACGAGATGAAAGATGATGAACATGAGAGCTGCGTAGGAGAGCAGAGCGGTGCTGCGAAAGAGCCAAGCCTCGCCCAGGAGAACCGCGAGAACGCCGTTGTACATGGGATTCCGCGTGAAGCGATAGAGACCGCGAACGACGAGTAGCCGCGGCGGATCGACCGGTGCGAGGGTGCCGCGGCCCGCGGAAAAAAAGTCCCATACGCAGCGAAGGAGAACGGAAGCACCGAAAAGGATAAGACAACCAGCCGGCACGGAGGCGGCTGAAAGGCTGGGAACGAACAGACGCTCGGAGGATCGGAGAATCCGCAGTGGGATGTAGCCTGCGACGGTGCCGGGTATAAGGACAAGGAAAAAGAGAGACCGTAGCGCGAGAAAGGTCTTCATGGTGGGACCGTCAGCGCCGTTCGTCGAAATGCACCAGCGACCACGTGGTCCTGGCCAGATCCGCGAGCTCCGAGAGATCGGCGGTCGCCGCCTGCCCCTCCGGGGAAGCCCACGCCGCCTCCATGGAGCCCTGGTCAACCCAGAAGAGCTCGACGATGGCGTCCCAGCCGGGATGTTTGCGCGTGGGATCAGGCGCGACAAAGTTCTGAGTGTAGTGCAGGAGGTTGGGCAGCGCCTCGGCCATGGGCCCATGCACGTCCCGCAGGTACGCCTTGAACTCGTCCTCGCTCAAGTCGTGGCGGCGGTAGAGCACTACCATGAACTTGACCATTCTGGGGGATTTTAGGCTGTGTTCACCGTGCGGGACCATTTCCCGTCCGAAGACCCCCCTCAGGCGTGGAGGCCGGCCGCCCCCTCAGCTCGCACGGGGCAGCTCCAGGGTCCTTCCCGTTCCAGGAGACGCTCGATCCCGTCCGTATCGAGGGCATGGCACAGCAGGTAGCCCTGGCCGTAGTCGCAGCCCATAGTCCGGAGCCGGGCGAGCTGCCCCTCGGTCTCGACCCCTTCCGCCACCACTTCCATGTGGAGGCTGTGCGCCAGCCCGACCACGGCGCGGACAATCTCGTCCCTCTCCCCCTCCGGCCCCATGCCGCGGATGAACGAGCGGTCGATCTTCAGGACGTTGACCGGGAACTGCTGGAGGGAGCTCAGGGACGAGTAGCCGGTGCCGAAGTCGTCGATGCAGAGGCCGATGTCCAGCGATTTGAGGTGCCTCAGGAGCTCCGCGGCGGCGTCCGGGTTTTCGAGGATCGCGCTCTCCGTGATCTCGAGCTGCAGGCTCTCCGCAGGCAAGCCTGTCCTCTCGAGGATGCGCCGGATCTGCTCGACGAGGTCGGCCTGCAGGAGCTGCCGGCGCGACAGGTTCACGTTGACCGACAGGGGCGGATCGCACGGGTGCTCCCGCTGCCACTGGTGGATCTTTTCGCAGGCCTCGGAGAGCACCCAGCGTCCGATCGGCAGGATCAGTCCCGTCTCCTCCGCCACCTGGATGAACTGATCGGGCGGCACGAGCCCCCAGGCCGGGTGCCGCCAGCGCACCAGGGCCTCGAACCCGGTCACCCGGCCGTCCGCCAGCGAGACGATCGGCTGGTAGTGAATCCCGAAGCCCTGCTCCTGGACGGCCCGCCGCAGATCGGTTTCGAGCTTCAGCCGATCGAGCGCCGCCAGGTGGAGAGCCTCGTTGAACACCTCGTGCCGGGCTCTGCCGAGGGCCTTGGCCTGGTACATGGCCGCGTCGGCGTCGCGCAGGATCTCCTCCGGCCTTTCATATCCCGCCGTGCCGAACGCGATGCCGATGCTGGCGTTGACATAGACCTCGTGGCCGTCGACCTGGAAAGGCGCGGTCAGACGGCTCTCGATCTGTTCCGTGATCCCCTCGACGTCCGCCGGATGCCGCACGTCGTCCAGCAGGACCGCGAACTCGTCACCGCCGAGCCGCGCCACGGTGTCGCCCGGGCGGACGCAGGTCTCCAGCCTACGGGCGATGGCGATGAGCGCCTGGTCACCAAAGAGGTGGCCGAGGCTGTCGTTGATCAGCTTGAAGCGGTCGAGGTCGAGGAAGAGGACCGCGAAATGGAAGCTCTGGCGCCGCTTCGCCCGGGCCAGCGACTGGCCCAGGCGGTCGAGGAAGAGGGCGCGGTTGGCCAAGCCGGTCAGCGGGTCGTGGAACGCGTCGTGGAGGAGCTGGTCCTCCACCTTCTTGCGGTCCGTGATGTCGGTCTGCGAGCCGGCGATGCGGGTCGCCCGGCCGTTTTCGTCGCAGAGGGCGATCGCCCGGGTGAGCATCCAGCGATAGCTGCCGTCCCGGTGCCGCATGCGGTGCTCGCACTGGAAGTTCGCGCACGATCCCACGGCATGCGTGCCCAGGGCCTCCTGCAGCTTGGGCAGGTCGTCGGGATGCACGCGCTCGAACCACTCGTGAGGGCTGTCGCTCAGCTCGGAGTCGCCGAACCCGAGCATCTCCTTCCAACGCGGGGACAGGTAGAAGTCGTTCTTCTCCAGGTCCCAGTCCCACAGCCCGTCGTTGGTCCCCTGCGCCGCCAGGGCATAGCGCTCCTCGCTCGTGCGCAGGGCCGCCTCCACCCGGCGCCTCTCCTGGACCTCCTGCTCCAGCTCCCGCGTCCTCACGCGCACCCGCTCCTCCAGGGTCCTGTTCATGTCGACCAGGAACCGCGAGACGCTGACGGCCACCAGGGTCAGGCCCAGCGTCGACAGGATGAAGAACAGGACCGCCACCCGGTCGGTCAGCTTCGAGACCTCGCGCAGCGCCCGCTCCGCGCTCTGGACGCGATCCTTCTCTTCCTTCGCCCACTGCGGCAGGAGCTGGCCGAAGACCTTTCCGCTGAGCGGATCCGAGCGCAGGGAGAGCTCCGTGATGGCGCGCTCGTTGTCCACGCCGAAGCTCTCGTAGGCCCGCAGCCAGGAGGCGCGGAGGTCCCGGCAGGCCGAGACGAACGGAGCGGCGGTCTGGGTCGCGCTGCCGGGGATCTCCTGCACCCGGGCGATGTCGGCTTCGATCTCCTGGAGCCGGGCCGCGAACGCCGCCTTGGCCTCCCGGCTCGCCGGCTCAGGCCCCTGCTCGCCGAGGACCGCCGTCAGCAGGGCGATCTCCCGGTGCGTGTCTCCCAGGCGTCTTTCGATGGAGGCGATCAGGAGCTGCCGCTCGATGGCGTTTCGCAGCTCCGTGAGGCTCGCCATCCGCGACCGGTTGCCCCAGAGGTGAATCCCCAGGTTGAGAGCGAAAAAGATCAGGATCGCCAGGAACGCCCCGACTAACCGTGTCCGTGTCGCCATCGAAGCTTGCCGTACGAGATCAGCCGGAGGTCGTCAGCGGGTAGCCGGCTTCGCCGGGCCGCTTGCCCCCGATCCGGAGAACTTTCACCCCCTCCGGAATCTTGTTGGCCGGGACCAGCGCGATGGACCCGGGGATCACACGTACGAGGCTCGCCGACATCTCGTGCGAGCCCGTGATCTTGGGAGCGATCTGCGGCCCGTCGTCGTCGTCGAACAGCTTGTTGATCCAGTAGTGCTGGTACTGGGCCTCGCTCCGCTGCTCATAGATCTTGTCCAGCAGGACCTCCCGCTCCTGAGAGCCGCGGGGCGGCATCAGCAGGGTGATCGTCAGCTCTTTCGACCAGAACTGGCGCTCTCCGAGGAAGATCCGCCGCAACTCCGTGAGACTCAGGTTGCTCACGGGGACCTCCCCATGGACGATGACCGCGATCGGAGCTCTGGCCCTGGCGGTGCTCGCGGAGGGAGCCAAGAGGAGCAGAGCGCCGAAAAGAACGGCGGAAAGGAGAGCCCTCTGTCGTTCCACGATCATCTTCAGAGTACCCGCTTCTCATGCATGGAAGTCTATAAATTCGGCTTCCACGAAACCTCTGGAAGTTTTCTGCAAAATGGCAGCCAACCCGCCTGAAGAGCCGTCCGACGCTTGACATCGCCCTCCCCGGGGCATACATTCGGCGCGGAATGTAAACGGTTACATCGCCGTGAGCGCTTCACCCCGCCAGCCCCTCCAACGCACCTCACCGCCCGCTCCGGCCGGGCGCCGCGGGGTCTCCCGGCCGTGAGCGCCACGATCCGCGAGGTGGCGCGCGAGGCCGGGGTCTCGGTCGCCACGGTGTCGCGGGTGTTCAACGACAAAGGCCCGATCCGGGAAGAGACGCGGCAGCGCATCCTCGCGGTCGCGTTGCGCTTGGGGTACGCGCCCAACGCCGCCGCCCGCAGCCTGAGCACCCGCAAGACGGGGACCATCGGCGTCCTGCTGCCGGACCTCTACGGCGAGTTCTTCTCGGAGGTGATCCGCGGGCTCGACCTAGCCGCGCGGCGCAGCGGGTTTCACATCCTGGTGTCGAGCTCGCACAGCGACCGCAGCGAGGTCGAGGCCGTACTGCGCGCCCTGCGCGGCCGGGTCGACGGCCTGATCGTGATGTCGCCCGAGGCCGACGCCCGGGCTCTGGAGGCGAACCTCCCCGGCACGCTGCCGATCGTGCTGCTGAACTGCCCGGTCGAGGGGAGCGCCTTCGACTCGATCAACCTCGACAACTACGGCGGCGCCAGCGCGACGGTCCGCCACCTGGCCGCTCTCGGCCACCGCCGGATCGCCCACGTCAAGGGCGCGCCGGGAAACAACGACGCCCTGGAGCGGCTCGTCGGCTACCGCGAGGCCATGCAGTCCCTCTTCGAGGAAGGGACCGAGGAGCTCGAGATCGGGGGAGACTTCAGCGAGGATTCCGGCGACCGGGCGGGCCGGGAGATCCTGGCGATGAATCCCCGGCCCACCGCGGTCTTTGCGGCCAACGACGCCACGGCCATCGGCCTGCTCCACGCCTTCCAGAAGGCCGGGGTGCGCGTCCCTGACGACATCGCGGTCGCTGGTTTCGACGACATCCCGATCGCCCGCTTTCTGACGCCGCCTCTCACCACCGTGCAGGTCGCGATCGCCGACCTGGGCGCGCTCGCCATCCAGCGCCTGCTCCTGGCCATGGAGCACGGCGATTCCCGGGAGCGCCAGCACGAGATCCTGCCCACCACGCTCGTGGTCCGCGGATCGTGCGGCGCCACCGCCGGCCGTTTTCACCCAAGGAGGAGGGTATGACACGAAGCAAGGCAGCTCTTCTGTTCCTGCTGCTGACCGCCCTGGCCGTCCCTGCGGCGCGGGCTCAGACCACCACGTCGTCGATCCGGGGGGCGGTGCGGGACTCCTCGGGACCGCTCGCCGGCGCCACCGTCGAGGCGGTGGGTACCAGGAGCGGATTCCGGTACACCGCCAGGACCGGCCCGGACGGCAGCTTCTCGCTGCCCGGCCTCGCGCCGGGCGTCTACACCCTGATCGTCTCCTCCGCGTCCTACCCGCCCCAGACCCGCGACGTGCAGGTGCTGGTCGGGCAGGACGTGGAGGCGGAGTTCGTGCTCTCGCCGACCGAGGTCTTCACCGAGGAGGTGACGGTGGTCGGCGACGCCGTGCAGCTCCTGGTCGAGACCCGCACCTCCGAGATCGCGACCAACATCACCTCCCGGCAGATCGAGTCGCTGCCGCAGGGCAACCGCAACTTCCTGGGGCTCGCGGCCCTGGCCCCGGGCGTCCGCTTCACCGACAACCAGGACGAGCAGGGTCAGAAGTTCAGGAGCGGCGGCTCCGACGCCCGCCAAGTCAACGTCTTCATCGACGGCCTCTCCTACAAGAACGACCTGCTGCCGGGCGGCGCGTTCTCGCAGGAGTCGAGCCGCGGCAACCCCTTCCCGCAGAACGCGGTGCAGGAGTTCCGCGTGCTGACCCAGAACTACAAGGCCGAGTACGAAAAGGCGTCGGCGGCGGTGATCACCGCGGTCACCAAGTCGGGCGGCAACGACTTCAGCGGCGACGTCCTGTATCTGTACCAGGACAAGGACTTCGTGGCGCAGGACGACTTTGCCAGGGAGCGCGGGGACGAGAAGCCGGATTACGAGCGCCAGCAGATCGGCCTGGCTCTCGGCGGCCCCATCATGCAGGACCGCCTCCACTTCTTCGTCTCCTACGAGAACAACGAGCAGGACCGCCTCGCCACCGTCTTCCGCGGCTCCTCCTTCCCCTTCGCGCCGGCCGACGTGCAGCAGTTCCTCGGCGGGTTCGAGACGGGCGTGCTGACGCAGCCCTTCGAGTCGGACCTCTACTTCGGCAAGCTGTCCTGGCAGCCGACGTCCGGGCAGACGCTCTACACCACCTTCCACCGCCGCGACGAGCAGGAGGTGCGGGACTTCGGCAACCAGCGGACGCGCGACGGCGCCGCCAGCTTCGAGGTCGGCACCGACGCCTTCGTCGCCAAGCACACGTGGATCCTCGGCGACGCCCTCAACGAAGCCACCGGCACGGTCCAGACGCTGCAATGGAACCCGACGGCGCTGGCGTCCGACACTCCCCGCCTGAACTACAGCGGCATCCTCGAAGTGGGCGGTAAGGACGCCACCCAGAACTTCAAGCAGGACCGCATCGGCCTCCGCGACGACGTCTCCTACGCGCTCGAATGGCGGGGCGCCCACACCCTGAAGGGCGGCGCGTCGGTCAACTGGATGGACTACGAGATCACCAAGCAGACGTTCGAGAACGGCGTGTTCGACTTCCGCGTCGAGGAGCAGTGGCAGTTCCCGTTCCAGGCGCGCGTCGGCTTCGGCGACCCCACTCTCGATTTCAGCAACACCGAGGTCGGCCTCTACCTGCAGGACGACTGGCAGGTCGGGGACCACCTGACGCTGAACCTCGGCGTGCGCTGGGACTACGAGTCGAACATGATCAACAACGACTACCAGACGCCGCCGGAGCTCGTGTCCGCGCTGCAGAACGCCTGCCGCGCCTACGGCACGCCGGTCGGTGGGCAGTCCAACTGGTGCCTGCGGGACTTCCTCGACCTCGACCGCTTCACCACCGACGGCGACGACCGCGACGCCTACTACGGCATGATCCAGCCGCGCCTCGGCTTCGCCTGGGACCTGCGGGGCGACGCCAGGACCGTGGTCTTCGGCGGCTGGGGCAAGTACCACGACCGCGTCGTCTTGAACGACATCTTCGACGAGCAGTACCGGCAGCAGTACAACATCTACACCTTCTGCTTCTCGGCCGACGGCAGCCCGGCGCCGAACTGCAGCGTACCGGCGCTCACCTGGCGCCCCGAATTCCTGTCCGCCGACGCCCTGCGCCAGCTCGTGGCCAGCGGCCAGGCGCCGGGACCGGAGATCTACCTGGTCGACAACGAGATGCGGCCGCCGCGGTCCGACCAGTGGACGCTCGGCATCCGCCACCAGTTCGGCAACTGGCTGACCTCCCTCTCCTATGCGGGGGTAAGGGGCTACAACAATCTGATGTACTTCTTCGGCGACCTGCCGCCGGGCACGCGGTTCGAGGACCGCTTCGGCGGCAACGTGCAGGTGCCGGGCTACGCCCGCATCTTCGTCACCTCGACGGCGCGGCGCACCTGGTACGACGGCTTCTTCCTCAACCTCGACCGGCCGCTCACCGTCAACGGCCGGTGGGGCTTCAACCTGGCCTACACCTACGCCGAGGCCGAGCAGACCGGCACCGACAACCCCGGGGAGGGCGTCGCGTTCGGCGCCTTCGACTACCTGAATCCCGACAGCCTCTTCCGGTTCCCGGGCACGAACGACGAGCGCCATCGGCTGGTGATGAGCGGGACGGTGCTGCTGCCGGCCAACTTCCAGGTCTCTTCCATCATCACGCTCGGCTCCGGGCTGCCGTTCACCCTCTTCGACAACTCGGTGGACCCGTTCCGGGTGCGCTGGAACGAGGGGCGCCCCGAACAGTCCGACTTCATCATCCCGGACACCTGGGCGTACCGCAGCGTCGACCTGCGCCTGGAGTGGCAGGCGCCGGCGATCGCCGACCAGGTCCGCATCAGCCTGATCGGCGAAGGGTTCAACATCTTCAACTTCGACAACGGCGGCTGCTTCGTGAGCGATGTGCCGCGCCTGCCGGCCACCAACCCGCGGCTCGGCGAGCCCAACTGCCAGTTCAATACCCGCCGCTTCCAGGGCGGCCTGCGGGTGGGCTTCTGAGCGGAGCCCCCTCCCCTGGCCCCTCCCCCGCAAAGCGGGAGAGGGGAAAAAGAAGCAAATCCTGTGCGGGAGGGGGCCTCCTCGCGCTCTGCCTGCTTCTGTTCGTCGGCTGCGCGCCGGTCGCTCCGCCGGTCTCCGCTCCGCCGCTCCAGTCCCCCGACCACGTCCGCCCCCTGGTCGACGACCTTCAGGAGCGGACGTTCCGCTTCTTCTGGGACCTGGCGCAGCCGGAGAACGGCCTGATTCCGGACCGCTGGCCCACCCCGTCCTTCTCCAGCGTCGCCGCGGTCGGGTTCGGCCTCACCGCCTACCCGATCGGCGCCGAGCGCGGCTGGATCACGCGCGAGCAGGCGCGGGACCGCGTGCTCACCACCTTGCGCTTCCTGGCGAACGCTCCGCAGGGACCGGAGCCGGCGGGCATGACCGGTCATAAAGGTTTCTTTTATCATTTCCTCGACATGAAGACCGGAGCCCGCTTCGAGCGGGTGGAGCTGTCGACGATCGACACCACCCTGCTCCTGGCGGGCGCCCTGCTCTGCCAGTCGTACTTCAACCGGGACTATCCCGGAGAGGCGGAGATCCGGTCGCTCGCCGAGACGCTGTATCGCCGGGCGGACTGGCGCTGGGCGCGCCCCTCGCCTCCCCGAGTCTCGATGGGCTGGCATCCGGAAAAAGGGTTCATCGATTATGAGTGGATGGGTTACAACGAGGCGATGATCCTCTACGTGCTCGCCCTCGGCTCCCCCACCCATCCGATCGATCCGGAGGACTGGGAGGCCTTCACGAGCACTTACAAGTGGGCCAGCTTCTACGGCCAGGAGCACGTCAATTTCGCGCCTCTCTTCGGCCACCAGTACTCGCACGTCTGGATCGACTTCCGGGGGATCCGCGACGCCGCCATGCGCGGGAAAGGGATCGACTATTTCGAGAATTCGCGCCGGGCCACCCTCTCCCAGCGCGCCTATGCGATCGACAATCCCAGCCGGTTCCGCGGCTACGGCGAGAACGTCTGGGGATTGACCGCCTGCGACGGCCCGCTCGACGCCGATCTGACGATCGACGGCCGGCGCATCCACTTCATGACCTACGCGGCGCGCGGCGCGGCCCACGGAGAGATCCGCGACGACGGCACGATCGCGCCCACCGCCGCGGCCTCGTCGATCGCTTTCGCGCCGGAAGTCGCGATACCGGCCGTCGAGGAGATGCACCGCCGCTGGGGCGAGCACCTCTTTGCCAAGTACGGCTTTCTTGATTCGTTCAATCCTACCCTGACGGTCCAGACACGGACGCAACACGGACGAGTTGTGCCCGGGGTGGGATGGTTCGACGGCGACTATCTCGGCATCGATCAGGGACCGATCCTGGCCATGATCGAAAATTACCGCTCGGGTCTCGTCTGGCGCGTGATGCGGCGGAATCCGCACGTGCGCCGAGGCCTGGAGCGGGCAGGATTCACCGGCGGATGGTTGGACACGCAATCCGACTGACATTGCTGGCGCTGCCCCTGCTCGCGGCGACCGCCTGCGGTGCCTGTGAGGGGGGACGGGCGGACGCGCGAACCACCGTCCGCTTCTGGGCGTTCGGCCGCGAGGGAGAGGTGGTGCGCGAGCTGGTGCCGGACTTCGAGAAGCGCCATCCCGGCATCCGGGTGGAGGTGCAGCAGATCCCCTGGACGGCGGCGCACGAGAAGCTGCTCACCGCCTTCGTGGGCGACGCCACCCCCGACGCCGCCCAGTTGGGCAACACCTGGGTCCCGGAATTCGTATCACTGGACGCTCTGGAGCCTCTCGACGCGCGGATCGGGCGGTCCGCCGCGGCGGGCCGCGACGGCTCTTTTCCCGGCATCTGGGATACCAACGTGGTGGAGGGGCGGACGTGGGGGCTGCCCTGGTACGTGGACACGCGCCTGCTTTTCTACCGGACCGATCTGGTGGCGGCCGCGGGAGCCCCCTGGCCGCCGCGGAGCTGGAGCGAATGGCGCATGGCCCTGGAGCGGATCAAGAAGCGCGGAGGACCCGGCCGCTTCGCCATCCTGCTGCCCATCGACGAGTGGACGCAGCCGGTCATCTTCGGCTTGCAGGCCGGCGCTCCGCTCCTCGCCGACGGCGGCCGGCGCGGCGCCTTCCGCGACCCGCGCTTCCGCAAGGCCATGGCCTTCTATATGGGCCTCTACGCTTCCGACCTGGCGCCGAGGCTCGACCTGCAGGGCGTCGCGAATCAGTACCAGCAGCTCGCGGAGGGTTATTTCGCGATGGTGATCACCGGTCCCTGGAACCTCGGCGAATTCAAAACCCGCCTGCCGGCCGAGATGCAGGACCGCTGGGCCACGGCGCCGCTGCCGCCGCCGGAGGACGGCATGCCCTACCCCGGAGTGTCGCTGGCGGGCGGCTCGAGCCTCGTCCTCTTCCGGCGCGCCCAGGAGCCGGAGGCGGCCTGGAAGTGGCTGGAGTACCTGTCCGAGCCGGCGCAGCAGGCGCGCTTCTACCAGCTCTCCGGCGACCTGCCGGCCCGGCCTTCGGCGTGGAAGCTGGCCGGGCTCGCCGACGATCCCAGGACCGCGCCCTTCCTCGTCCAGCTCGGGCGCGTCGCTCCCACGCCAAAGGTGCCGGAGTGGGAGCGGATCGCCACCCGGGTGGCCGAGTGCGCCGAGCAGGTGATGCGCGGCGGCCGGGATCTCGACGCCGCGCTCGCGGCCCTGGACGCCGACGTCGACCGGATCCTGGAGAAGCGGCGATGGATGCTCGACCGAGAGGAAATGCGGCCGTGACCCCGAACGAAGCCATCGAGGAGCGGCGCGGCTCGACGGCGGAACGGCGGGCGGCCTGGCTGCTGCTGTCTCCCGCCCTCGGCGCCATCGCCCTCTTCTTCGCCGTGCCGCTCGTCGCGGCTCTGCTCCTGTCGCTCACCGACTTCGACATCTACGCCCTGGCCGACCTGGGAAACGCGCGCTTCGTCGGCGCCGAGAACTACCTGCGGCTGCTGCGCGATCCCCTGTTCTGGAAGGTACTGCGCAACACCCTCGTCTTCGTCACGCTCGGCGTGCCGCTGACGCTGGCCGCGGCGCTCGGGGGGGCGCTGCTGGTCCACTCGAAGCTGGCGCGGCTGCGCGGCCTCTTCCGCACCGTCTTCTTCGCGCCGGTGGTCACCACGCTGGTCGCCGTGGCGGTGGTCTGGCGCTACCTGTACCACCCGCGCTACGGCCTCATCAACCAGATGCTCGGCCTGATCGGCCTGCCGCCGATCGACTGGCTCGGCGACCCGGCCTGGGCCACCGTGGCCATCACCCTGCTCGCGGTCTGGCGCAGCTTCGGCTACGGCCTCGTCATCTACGTCGTGGGCCTGCAAGCCGTCCCCCAGACGCTCTACGAAGCGGCGCAGCTCGACGGCGCCGGTCCGTGGCGGCAGCTCCGCGACACCACCCTGCCGCTGCTGTGGCCGACCACCCTGTTCGTGGGAGTGATCACGACCGTGAACCTGTTCCAGATCTTCGCCGAGCCCTACGTGATGACCCGCGGCGGCCCGCTCTACGCGACGACTTCGATCACCCTGCTGATGTACCAGCAGGGCTTCAGGTGGTGGAGCCTCGGCAGCGCGGCGGCGATCGCGTTCGTGCTGTTCGCGCTGATCATCGCCGCCACCGGCCTGCAGGTGGCGTTCCGCAAGAGGGGAAACTCGTGATCCGCCGGCGCTTGAGCACGCTGGCCGTGAACGGCGCGCTGCTGCTCCTCGCGGCGCTCACCGCTTTCCCTCTGCTGTGGATGGTCTCCGCGTCGCTGATGCCCGCCGGCGAAGCCATGGCCCTGCCGGCGCCGATCCTGCCGTCGCGGCCGACCCTGGAGCATTACGGCACGCTCTTCAACCGCCTCGACCTCGGGCGGACCTTCCTCAACACCCTGCTGCTGGCGACGTCCATCACGGCCGTCTCGCTGCTCTGCAACTCGATGGCGGGGTACGCGTTCGCCAAGCTGCGTTTCCGCGGCCGGGGCCGCCTGTTCGCCCTCCTGCTGACGACCCTGATCGTGCCGCCGCAAGTCACGGTGCTGCCGCTCTTCCTGGAGATCCGCGCGCTCGGACTCGTCAACTCCTTCGGCGGCGTGATCGTGGCGGGCATCGCCACGATCTTCGGCATCTTCCTGGTCCGCCAGTTCGCTCAGGGAATCCCCGACGAGCTGCTCGACGCGGCGCGCCTCGATGGCGCCTCGGAGCTGCGGATCTACTGGACGGTCGTGCTGCCGCTGCTGCGGCCGATCCTCGTGACCCTGGGCGTCTTCACCTTCCTCACCTCGTGGAACGACTTCATGTGGCCGCTGATCGTGCTCACCGACGCGAGCAAGCACACCCTGCCGGTGGCGCTCGCCAACCTGTCCGGCGAGCACGTGCAGGACACCGAGCTGATGATGGCGGGAGCGGCGGTCACGGTGCTCCCGGGGCTCCTCCTCTTCCTCGCCCTGCAGCGGCAGTACATCGAGGGGATCACGATGGGGAGCGTCAAGGAGTGAGGCTACGGGATGAGGAAGTAGGTTGGCAGAATGCTGGCGTGGTGCAGGGATTCTATGAGCTCAAAAACCCCGACGCAGCACAGGAAGCCGCCCGCTCCAAAAATCTCGTTCCGGAAGTCGCTCGAATTGATCGTGACCTGGCCCTCTGTAAAGTTGGACCAGCTTGGGAAGAAGAGAGGGACTCTCCTCTTGTAGTCCTCGTAATCATCGGGGAAATTCACCTTCAGGAATCTTTCTTCGGTCCAGATGATGTGAGGGTAATACAAGACGAACGCAAGCAAGAAGAGAATCGCCGCGCTCAGGGTCTCGGTGCAGAGACCCAGGCCGATACCGCCGACCAGAGAGAAGAAGTACAGCGGGTGCCGGCACAAGGAATAAGGCCCCGCCGTGATAAGAGTCTTTTTCTTTCGGCCCGCGATATAGGAATGACACCACAGGCGGCCACAGAACCCCAGCACGGCGAGCAGAAATCCGACGAAGAAGAGCATCTGATCGAAAAGAGGAGCCTGGGACCAGTAGCTGGAGCCGAGAATCAGGAAGACCAGGATGCTCAGCCCGAAGAGGCGGCTCACGATCAGCCGGGCTTTGGTGCGGGTGACCTGCAGACTGCTCATTGCTTGAATGCTGTCCATCTGGCCTCCTTGTCAAGGTTTCCCGGCCACCCGCAATTTGATAGAGGCAAGGATGATACCAGGGAGGATGGGGGTTGAGGGTCTTTGCCATCCTCCTCCTGCTGCTGGGAGCCGCCACGCCCGCTCCAACCCCGCAGGTGCTGGACGGCTTCGAGGACGCCGCGGCCTGGAAGGCGGCGCCTTCGGACGGCGTCTCCCTGGCCCTCTCGCCGGCCGAGGGAATGCGCGGGCAGGCCCTGCGTCTCGACTTCGATTTTCACGGTGGCGCGGGCTACGCCGTGGCCCGCCGGGAGCTGCCGTTCGGCCTGCCGGACAACTACGAGATCTCCTTCCGCGTGCGCGGCGAGGCGCCGGTCAACAACTTCGAGATCAAGCTGGTCGATCCCACGGGCGACAACGTCTGGTGGGTCAACCGGCGCAATTTCGAGTTCCCTCGCGAGTGGACGGAGGTCCGCCTCAAGAAGCGGCACATCCAGTTCGCCTGGGGTCCGGCCGGCGGCGGCGAGATCCGCAAGGCCGCGGCCGTGGAATTCGCGGTCACCGCCGGGACCGGCGGCAAGGGGTTCATCCTCCTTGACGAGCTGACCCTCCGCGAGCTGCCGCCGGCGCATCCCTATGACCGCACACCCAAGGTGACCTCCACGTCCGCCGGCATCTCGCTCGATTTCCTGGAGAGCCGCGAGTACGGCGGGCTGGTGATCGACTGGGGACCCGGCCGTTACGCCTTCCGCTACGAGGTGCAGATCTCGGACGACGGCGAGGTCTGGAAAACGGCCTACACGGTCGACGGCGGTATTGGAAGGGGTGGCGGGAAGGATTACGTCTATCTTCCCGAGACAGAATCGCGCCACCTGCGGCTCCGCTTCCAGGAAGGCTCCGGTACGCCAAAAATCGAGGTGAAGCCCCTGGACTGGGCCGCCTCACCGGAGGCCTTCTTCACCGCCATCGCCCGCGACGCCCCGCGCGGCGCCTATCCGCGGTGGCTCACGGGCGAGCAGTCGTACTGGACCGTCGTCGGTGTGCCCGGAGATACGGCCGAAGGACTTTTCAACGAGGATGGGATGCTGGAGAGCGGCAAGGGCGGCTTCTCCATCGAGCCCTTCCTGGCGCAGGACGGCAAGCTCGTCACCTGGAACGACGTCCGGACCACACAGGCCCTGGCAGACGGGTACCTGCCGCTCCCCTCCGTCGCCTGGGCAATCGGGGATCTCTCTCTGGAGATCACCGCTTTCGCCACGGGCGAGCCCGGAGCTTCGGTCCTCCGCGCGCGGTACCGCCTCCACAACAAGGGCAAGACCGAGGCGCGCCCGCGCCTGTTCCTGACGGTCCGTCCCTTCCAGGTCAATCCGTCCTGGCAGTTCCTCGGCAACCCTCCTGGAGGCGTCGCGCCGATCCGCGAGATCGCCTTCAACGGGCGGACGGTCACCGTCAACGGCCAGAAGAACGTCGTGTTCTCGACCGAGCCTACGGATTTCGGGGCCGCCACGTTCGACCAGGGATCGATCGTGGAGCACCTGCGGAACCTGCCCGAGCGCACGCGGATCTCCGATCCCTTCGGCTACGCCTCGGCGGCGCTGGCCTGGGATCTTGTCATCCCAGGAGGAGAGGCGCGGGAGGTGGAGATCGCGATCCCGCTGCACCCGTCCGCACAGGACCCTCACCCTCTAACCCCCTCTCCCACCCGCACTCACGCCCGCCCGGGAGAGGGGGGACTGGAATCATTTTCAGCAAGCTCTCCCCCTCTCCCGGGGGTTGGGGAGTGCGGATGGGAGAGGGGGCCGGGGGGTGAGGGTTCCTGGGAGGGGGCGATCCGCTTCTGGCGTTCCGAGCTCGACCGGTTCGACATCCGGCTGCCCGCGGCCGAGCCCCTGGCCCGCACACTGAAGAGCACGCTCGCCTATATCCTGATCAACCAGGATGGCCCAGCCATCCAGCCCGGCTCCCGCTCCTACGAGCGCTCCTGGATCCGCGACGGCGCACTCACCTCGACAGCCCTGCTGCGCCTGGGGCACGCGGAAGAGGTCCGCGCCTTCCTCGCCTGGTACGCGCCCTACCAGTTCGCGAACGGCAAAGTCCCGTGCTGCGTGGACAGCCGCGGCGCCGATCCGGTGCCGGAGAACGACAGCCACGGCGAGCTGATCCATCTCGCGGCGCAGTATCACCGCTTCACCGGTGACCGGGAGCTGATCGAACGCCTCTGGCCTCACGTCGAAAAGGCGGTGGGCTACATCGACGAGCTACGGCAGCAACGCCGGACCGCCGAGCACCGGACGCCGGACAAGCTTCCCTACTTCGGCCTCCTCCCCGAGTCCATCAGCCACGAGGGCTACTCGGACAAGCCCGTCCACTCCTACTGGGACGACTTCTTCGCCCTCCGCGGCCTCAAAGACGCCGTGGACCTCGCCCGCGGTCTCGGCAAGACCGACCAGGCGGAGCGCTGGGTCACGATCCGCGATGAATTCCGGGAGGACCTCCTGTCCTCCATCCGGCGGACCATCAAGCTCCACAACCTCGACTACCTCCCCGCCTCCGTGGAAAAAGGGGATTTCGACCCTACCTCTACCAGCATCGGCATCGCGCCCGGAGGCGAGCTCGCGGACCTCCCGCAGGCCGAGCTGCGGCAGACCTTCGAGCGGTACTACCAGGAGTCGATCGCCCGGCGGGACGGCACCCGCAATTGGGAGGCCTACACCCCCTACGAGCTGCGGACGATCCGCACCCTGCTCCGTCTCGGCTGGCGCGACCGCGCCCACGAGGTTCTCGACTTCTTCCAGAAAGACCGCCGTCCCGCTGCCTGGAACCACTGGGCCGAAGTAGTCTGGCGCGAGCCGCGCGCCGCCAAGTTCATCGGCGACATGCCGCACACCTGGGTCGGCTCGGAATTCATCCACTCCTTCCTCGACTTCTTCGCCTATGTCCGCGAGCCGGACGGCGCGCTGGTCCTTGGCGCCGGGCTCCTCCCAAATTGGAACGAGGTGAACGTCAAGGGGCTGCGGACCGAGTACGGCCCGCTGGAGTATTCGGTCACGCCGGAAGGGGCGGGGGTACGCTACCGGATCGCCGCCGGGTTGACGGTGCCGGCCGGCGGGATCGTCGTCCGCTGGCAAGGTCAGGAAGCTGTGGTCCGCGAGCTGCCGGCCGACCTGGTCATTCGCCCTTGAGGACAGCCCCCCGGCTGCGGATCACCTCGGTGTAGAACCGGGCGCTCGCCTTGGGCGTGCGGCGCTGGGTCTCGTAGTCCACGTGGACGATGCCGAAGCGCTTGGAGAACCCGAGGCTCCACTCGAAGTTGTCCAGCAGCGACCAGGCGAAGTAGCCGCGCAGGTCCACCCCCTGTTGCATGGCTTCGCGGGCGGCCAGCAGGTGCGTCCGCAGATAGCTGACGCGGAGCGGATCGATCACCTCGCCGCCGTCGGCCGTGGGCGGATCGTAGAAGGCCGCGCCGTTCTCGGTGACGTAGAGTGGGAGGTCGCCGTACCGCCCCTTGATCCAGACCAGGGTCTTGGTGAGCCCCGGAGGATAGACCTCCCAGTCGGTCTCCGTGTAGGTGTGGCGGGGCTGGCGCACCCGGCCGGCCTTCACCGGCAGCGCCTGCGGATCGTGGCAGGTGACGCTCCGCGTGTAGTAGTTGACGCCGAGGAAGTCGATCGGCTGCCGGATCTGGTCGAGGTCCGCCTGGGGGAAGTCCGGCCAGGCCTCGCCGAAGATCTCCCGCATCTCCTCCGGGTAGCGGCCGTGGATCACCGGGTCGAGGTACTGCCGGTTCATGTAGGCGTCGGCGCGCGCCGTGGCCGCGAGATCCTCCGGGCGGTCCGAAGCCAGGTCCTTGGGCTCGATGTTGACGACGATCCCGATCCGGTGCCGTCCCTCCGCGCGGTAGGCCTGGACCGCCGAGGCGTGGGCGCGCAGCAGGTTGTGCGAGGCGATCGGGGCCTCGAAGAGGTTGCGGTGCCCGGGCGCCAGGGCGCCGTGCAGATAGCCGCCGTCGGTCACCACCCAGGGCTCGTTGAGCGTCGACCACATCTCGACCCGGTCGTCGAGCGCCCGGAACAGGACCGCGCCGTACTCCGCGAACCAGCCGGCGATGTCCGGGTTGAGCCACCCGCCGCGGTCGTCGAGGGCCGCCGGGAGGTCCCAGTGATACAGCGTGACGGCCGGCTGAATCCCGTTCGCCAGCAGGGCGTCGACGAGCCGGCGGTAGAAGTCGAGCCCCCGCTCGTTGACCCGCCCCTTCCCTTCGGGCAGCACGCGGCTCCAGGAGACGCTGAAGCGGTAGGCGTTCAGACCCAGCTCGCGCATGAGCCGGACGTCGTCCTCATAGCGCCGGTAGTGGTCGCAGGCCACATCGCCGGTCTCGCCGTTCTTCACCAGCCCGGGCGAGTGGGTGAACCGCGTCCAGATGCTGGGGCCGGCGCCGTCGGCGAGCGGCGAGCCTTCGATCTGATAAGCGGAAGTCGCCGCGCCCCAGAGGAAACCTTCGGGGAAGGGAGGGTCCGCGCTCATGGCGCGAGCGAGTCTATGAGAACGGTACCATGGTGTCCACGGAAGGCGCGGAGGCTCATCGATTGCCGAACAACCTCCCGAGCACCCGGCGAGCTCCCCTCTCCATCCGCTGCCTGATCGCCTCGCGCACCGTGCGCCGTCCCTGAGCCCGTAACGCCTCGGCATCGGCGGTAACCCGGGGGCTCTCCAGGGTCCCTGAAACGCGCAGAGGCACGGTCACCCACCCTCCGTCGTCTACGAGGTCGAGGACTCCGGACGGGACTCGCGCCAGAGCCACGGCCTCGCGGGGCGCCCGCACGGCGATCCTCAGGTCGATCGGACCGGCGAGGTCGGCCCAGCCGGACACGCCGAGCGCCAGCAGCGAGGTCCGCACTTCGAACGGATCGAAGCGGAGCCGGTCCTTCTGGATGCGGAACGGAATGGTGACAGGCTCATAGGCCAATCCGCTGAGATTGGCGCGGCCGAGGACGGCCTCGATGGCTGTGAACAGAGGAGATCCCGGCAGCCGGCCTGCCGCCAGAGCGAGGGTCCCCTTCCCCGTCATATCGCGCGTCTCCGTACCGGTTCCGGTGGCGTCGAAGACCAGCAATCCCGGGCCGAAGCCTCCGCCGGGGCCTGAAGCGAGCACGGCATTGGCGTCGAGGGGATCGACGCGCAGGGCCAGGCAGTAGGTGAAGGGATCGAGCGTGAGATCCGCGTCGAATTCACCCAGGAGGAAGCGCCCCTGGGGCAGCTTCATCCCAAACTCCTCCAGTCTGAAGTGCCCGTCCACGAGCCGCACCCTCCCGCTCCCTTCGGTCGCCCGCAGCCCGTCGAGAAGAATTTCGCCGGTACGCAGATCCCCTTCGGCATGCAGCCCCTCGAGAGCGGTCGGCGCGTCCTCCACGGCGAGACCGCGCAGCTCCACCTCGAGCCCGTGGATCTCCACATCGGGAGCCGGAGCCCCTTCGACCCGAGTGGCCAGAGTCCCGCCATGCACCAGAATTCGGTCCACCGAAAGGACCGGCCCCTCCGCCGGCTTCCCTACGGAGGGAGCCGGGGCCGGGACGGATGCCGGGACAGCCATCGACGCAGGCTCCGTCACGACGGCCGGAGCTTCCTCAGGAGGCGTGACCAGCTCGATCCGCGGCTCGTAGACTACGATCCGCTCGATCTCCACCCGGCCGCGCAGCAAAGCGGGCAGCCGGTGCTCGCAGAGGAGACCGGAAGCCTCCACCATCAGACGCCCGCTCGGGCCGTCCGTCACAAAACGGACCCCGTCCAGGCGCAGCCCGCGCCAAAGGTTCAGCCGGAAGTGGTCAGCCTGGATCTGGAGCCCAGTGCGGGCGCCGATCTCGTCGAGCAGCGCCTTGCCCAGGCGCGGCGAGTCGAAATCCACCAGAAAGACCACGACCGCGAGCCCGCCGAGCAACGCGGCGAGGACACTTACGATCCAGAGAGCTTTGCGCATAGGTCCCTCCATAGGAACCGGAGAACTTGACAATCTTCAGAATAACCGAAGCTGAAGCACCGCCATCAACTGGTCCAGGAAAGGAAGCTCTCCCGCGTCTCGTGAAGCCGCCACATCTGCAATCCAGCGCTGGAGACCCTGATCACGGCTCCAAGTCTCTGAGATCGTGTGTTGAAGCGAGGGTGGCGCAGGAATCGCCGCACAAAGGAGGCTGATTCGTTGGGCTTGACGGCCAGATAAACCAGACAATAGCGAGCATGACACAGCTTCCTGTCGTAGAAGCCCTCGTCGCGGGTGATGAAGGTGGGGCGGCGTTGCTCGATCAGGAACCGGGTAAGGTTGTCGTCTTGGATGCCTTTCTCGCTGACATCGCGGCCAATCAAGAGAGCTCTGATCCGCCAGCTACGCAGGAGCTGCCACTGGCTTTCCGGGATGTTCTCATCCAGAATGATCACGGATCAGGGTGGAATCAGATCGCGGAGGGCTGAAGGAGATAGTCGTCCACGTGCTCGAGGAGCGCTCGGGTAGCCAATTGTAGGGCCTCGGCGATGGCCTCCCTGGTTACGCTCCCGTGCCACTCCTGGATCACGGTCTCCCAGGCCATACCGGAAGCGATCTGCTCCAGCACGTCGGAGACGAGGATGCGCGTGCCCCGGAAGGTGGGCTTGCCGTGGCAGACATCCGGGTCGGTTACGATGTGCCGTCCTATCAACTGAGCTGCCATCTCGTCCTCCACCACTAGAGGGGCAGTATACCGGATCGCGAGTTGGGGGCTGTCTACGAGAAATCGGAGATGGAGGCGACGACCGGATTCGAACCGGTGAATAAGGGTTTTGCAGACCCTCGCCTTACCACTTGGCTACGTCGCCCGAGATGCAGAAGGCCGCATGGCGCGGCCCTCTTCAAAGAAGTCTACCGGATTCCCGGCAGGAAAGGATCGGAAAGTCTGGAGCGGGAAACGGGATTTGAACCCGCGACCCCAACCTTGGCAAGGTTGTGCTCTACCACTGAGCTATTCCCGCCCACGAGGTGCAAAGGATAGTCACCGGCCCAGGGGCTGTCAAGCCGCAATCCTCGGAGGTGACCGCCCCGGCTCCGGGTAGAACACGGAGCGTCCGCCGCCAATTCCAGGGACCCAGCTCCTACCCGGCGAAGGGGAAGGCGTTGCGGACGAGGGTGTAGCGCCAGGCGGTGTCTTCCCAGTCGAGGCCGAGGACGTCGAAGCGGCAGGGGGAGTTGTGGAGCTTCTTCATGGCTAGGTAGAGGGAGGCGGCGCGGCTGATGCGGCGCTGCTTGCGAGCGTCGACCGCGGCGATGGCCGGGCCGAAGGCCTTGGTGGAGCGGGCCTTGATCTCCAGGAAGCAGAGGGTGTCTCCCTCGCGGGCCACGAGGTCGATCTCGCCGGCGTGGTTGACCACGTTGCGGTCCACGATCTCGTAGCCCTGGCTGGCCAGCCAGAGGACGGCCTCGTCTTCGCCGAACTTGCCCTTGGCGCGTTTGTGAGGCTGGCTCTGGAAGTCGGGGCTCATTTCCGCTTCCAGCGGGTTCCCTGGGGGGTGTCTTCCAGAACGACGCCTCGGCTGGCGAGCTCGTCGCGGAGGCGGTCCGCGGCGGAGAAGTCGCGGCGCTTGCGGGCGTCGTTGCGGTCCCGGATGAGCTGCTCGATCTCTTCGTCGTCTCCGGCGGCGGCTCCGGCTCCCTCCTCCGGCCAGGCGGCGGGGTCGAGGACGGCCAGAACGCGGTCGACGTCGGCCAGGGCGGCGAGGATCCGGTCGCGGTCGCCGGTCCCCAGCCGCCCCTCTTCGATGGCCACGTTCACCTCTTTGACGAAGACGAACAGGGCCGCGAGCGCGGCGGCGATGTTGAGGTCGTCGCCCAGGGCCACGGCGAAATCGCGCGGCAGCCGCTCGGCGCCGGCGGCGAGGCCCGCGTCCGGCTCGCCTTTCTCCTGCGTGTGGGCGAGGCGGAAGCGCATCTCGTCGACCCGCCGCAGGGCTCCGGCCGCGGCATCCAGCGAATCGAAGGTGAAGTTGATCTTCTGCCGGTAGTGGACCGACAGGAGGAGGTAGCGGAGGGCGCGCGGCGAGTAGCCGCGGTCGAGCAGGTCGCGGAGGGTGTACTGGTTGCCCAGCGACTTGGACATCTTCTGGCCGTCCACGATCAGGTGCTCGGAGTGCAGCCAGGCGTGGACGAACGGCTTGCCGGTCGCCGACTCGGACTGCGCGATCTCGTTTTCGTGGTGGGGGAAGATCAGGTCCACTCCGCCGCAGTGCAGGTCGAAAGTTTCCCCCAGGTACTTCATGCTCATGGCCGAGCACTCGACGTGCCATCCGGGTCGGCCGGGGCCCCAGGGAGAGTCCCAGGCGGGCTCGCCCGGCTTGACCCCTTTCCAGAGCGCGAAGTCGCGCACGTCGTCCTTGCCGTACTCGTCGTTGGCCACCCGCTCACCGCGCTGCACCTGGGCGAGGTCGAAGCCGGAGAGCCGGCCGTAGTCCGGGTCGCGGGCGATGCTGAACCAGACCGAGCCGTCGCTCTCGTAAGCGTACCCCCGCTCGATCAGCCGGGAGATCAGCTCGACGAACTCCGGGATGTGCTCGGTGGCGCGCGGGAAGTGCTCGGGCCGCTCGATGCGCAGGGTGTCCAGGTCGCGCAGGAACGACTCGATGAACGGCTCGGTGTACTCGGCGAGCGAGATCCCGGCCTTGTGCGCCCCCAGGATTGTCTTGTCGTCGACATCCGTCAGGTTCGTCACCTGGATCACGCGGTAGCCCAGGTACTTCAGAGTCCGCCGCAGCAGGTCCTCGAAGAGGAACGTGCGCAGGTTGCCGATGTGGACCTCGTTGTAGACGGTCGGTCCGCAGGTGTAGACCCTGGCCACGCCGGGCTCGACCGGCTCGAAGGGGACAAGCTTGCGCCCCAGGGTATTGAAGAAGGAGATCTCGAGCATGTCGGAATCGGGGGACAGGGTCTAGAGCACCACCCGCACGGTGCCGGTCGACCAGGTGAGGCCGCTCAGCGGCTGCCCGCTGGAACTGACCGCGGTGTTCTGTTCGAAGGTGAAGGAGCCCTCGCCCGCGGCGGTGGCCCGGAATTCCAGGGTCAGCAGGACGCCCGAGCCGGTGGCTCCCGCCACGTCGCCGAGCCGGGAGATCCCCATGATCAGCAGGCCCGGGCCCTGGGAGCTCTGGACCGTGCCGCCGCTCAGGAACGGTCCTTGGGTGGTCCGGACGAGCTGCAACAGGTTCCCTGGATAGCGCAGGTCGAACGCCAAGCCGTACAGGTCGGTGACCGAATTCGCCCGCACCTCCAGGATCAGCGTGGTGGGATCGGCCGATGCCACGGACGCCAGCGAGATGCCGCTCCCCGGCGAGGCCTGAGGAGTGAAGAAGACGCCGCGCGTGGGTGGCGGCGGAGGCGGCGGCTCCGTGGGACCACCCCCTCCCCCGCCGCCGCCGCAGGCCGCGGTCAGCGCCAGGAGAAAGGTCAAAGCCAGGACGAGGGTCCGCCGCACGCTCACGCCAGCACGGCCTCCCTCTCGGCCGCGAGGCGCTTGAGCTGGCGCTTGGCCCGCTCCTTCCGGAGCCCTCGCAGGTGATCGACGAAGAGGACGCCGTCCAGGTGGTCGATCTCGTGGCAGACGGCGCGCGCGAACCAGTCCTCGGCCTGGAGCTCGAAGGGCTTGCCTTCCAGATCCAGCGCCTTGACCCGGACGAAGACCGGGCGATCCACCTTGTCGGTCAGGCCGGGGATGGAGAGGCAGCCTTCGACGTCGGTCTCCACTCCCTCGCGGTGGACGACCTCCGGGTTGACGAGCACGTGGAGCTGCTTCGGGTCTTCGCCAACCGAGACGTCGACCACGGCGAGGCGCAGCTCGACCCCGACCTGCGGGGCCGCGAGCCCGACGCCGGGCGCGGCGTACATGGTCTCGACCATGTCGGCGGCCAGCTTGCGGAGCCGGTCGTCGAATTCGGTCACCGAGCGGCACTTCACGCGCAGCACCGGATCGGGATAGATGCGGATGGGAAGTACGGCCATCAAGCTCCCCGCAGGCGGCGCAGGGTGGCCGCCACGTCGCGGTCGTTGTGCTGCTCACGCAGCACTTCCAGGAACCCGCGCGGATCGGGGTTGCCGACCAGCGACTGCTCCAGCCCCTCCCGGGTGAGCTTGAGGACGTTCGCCGGCTCGGAGACCCGGTACCCCGCGGGCCAGGCGCCCCGCTCCAGCAGCGGCGCCTCTCCGATGATATCTCCGGAGCCGAACGAGCGGATCGCCATCTCCTTGCCGCTGTCCTTCACAAAGGCCTCGACGACGCCGTTGACGATCAGCAGGAGGAAGGCTTCCTGGCTCCCCTCGTCGGCGACCGGCGCCTTGGCTTCCAGGTGGACGAGCTTCATGGCCGAGAACAGCCGCTTGAGCTGGTCGCCGGGGAGGTGCTGTACCACCGTGCTGGAGACGAGGTTGTGCCAGAGGCGCTTGAGCTCCAGCGCCGAGGTGCCCGCCTGCTGGCCGCCGGCTTGGCGCAGCCCTTCGAGGGCGATGGCGCGCACGTGCTCCATGCTCTTTTCGCGCTGGATCCGCTCGATGCGGAAGCGCAGCGACTGGTCGAGCGGCGCCAGCTTCTGGGCCTTGGAGAGGAGCGCGACCCCCTTGTCGTAGAAGCCATCCTGGGCGTACTCCTCGGCCACGAAGCCGAACTCGTCGACCGCCTTGTCGAACTGGCGGAGCTGGGCGTAGACCTCGGCCAGCTTCAGGTGCGAGTGCAGGTCCTGGGGATTGATCTTGACCTTGGCTTTCAGGCGCTCGGCGGCCTCGTCATAGCGCTCCAGCACGATCAGGTCGTCGATCGTGTAGTCCTGCTCTTTCTGCTTCTGGGCCTGCTTGGCCCCGCCACCGAACCAGTTCTTGATGCCCAAGGGACGACGACCTCCGGTCGAATGCGTTCCGCAAAGGGCGGAGAGTGCGGCAGGGCGTGGACGGCTCTGACGCCTGCGGTGGACACTTCCCCCTTGCGAAAGCGCGCCCATTATACTCAGGCGCAGAGGGAAACGAACGGCAGGCGGCGGAATAAGAGGGGTGGCCTGGAAGTTGCTCTCTTCAGGGCGTAGAGTGTGTACAGACATGGAGGAGGTCGTCAAAAAAATGGCAACCCTGAAACCGCGGTGGGTGCCTCGCGTCCGGCTGGCCCTGGGGCTGTTCGCCCTGATGGCCCTGCCGGCGGTCGCGTGGAGTGATTCCGGCAGCTATGGCTATCTCCGCGTCGTCGAAGGCTCGGCCACGCTGATGCAGGCGGGGTCCGGCACCCGGACGCCGGCGGAGATCAACCAGCCGGTCCTCGTCGGGGACCACCTGTGGGTCCCCTCCCGTTCGCGCGTCGAGATCGTGCTCGCCGACGGCAACCTGGTCCGGCTGGACGGCGGCAGCGAGCTCGTCCTGGAGCGCCTGGCCGCCTCGCCCGACGCCAACGACCGCGCCACGGTGCTGCGGCTCCTCGAGGGGAACATGCAGCTCGCCGTGCTCCACGAGTCGCTCGGCGAGGAGCTGCCGCGCATCGAGACTCCGAACGCCACGATCTACGTCCAGGACTTCGGCATCTTCCGCATCAGCTCCGACCAGGGGACCTGGACCGAGCTGGTCGTCCGCCGCGGCAAGGCCGAGGTGGTGACCGACCGCGGCTCGGACGTGGTGCGGGCCGATGAGCAGGCCTACATCGAAGGCGACGACCGGACGGCCAGCTCGGACGTGCAGGCGGCCGGCTCCTACGATTCGCTGGAGCGCTGGGCCCAGCGTCTGGACGACGACGCCCGGACCGACGTGCGCTACGTCGACGATAATCTGCGCTACTCGGCCGCTCCGCTGGCGCGGCACGGCAGTTGGGTCAACTACGAGGGCGACCACTACTGGCGTCCGCGGGTGGACGCGGGCTGGCGCCCGTACTGGCACGGCCGCTGGGCCTACACCCCGAGCGGCATGACCTGGGTCTCCTACGAGCCCTGGGGCTGGGTGCCCTACCACTACGGGAGCTGGGACTATGTGCCCGTCCACGGCTGGGTCTGGCGCCCAGGCTACACCTACGCGCCGGCCTGGGTCTACTGGTACTGGGGGCCGAGCTACACCGGCTGGTGTCCTGTGGGCTACTACACCCGCTACTACGGCCGCCATTCCGGCTTCGGCTCCGGGTTCCGCTTCGGCGTCTACGGCTGGGCCGGCGGCGACTGGGGCCACTACAATCACTGGACGTTCGTGCCCGGCTCGTACTTCCGCGGCTACCGTCGTGGCTATCGCGACGGATACCGGGACGGCTGGAAGGACGCCGGTTGGCGGGATCACTGGGACGTCCGGCGCCACGCCGTGCCGGTCGACGACCTGCGGCGCAGCCGGGTGCCGATGGACCGGGGCATCATCACCACGGACACCAAGCCGCTCAAGCCCGAGATCCTGGAGGATCCGCGGGGCGTCGAGCGCGCGCTGCGCGATCATCCCACGGCGCGGCGGATCCGCGGCGGAGACGGCAACGCCGACCTGCCGGACGTAACGCCGTTCGTCGCGCGCAAACCCGAGCTGCCGCCCACGGTGGTGCGCAGCGTGGTGGGCGACAAGGACGGCAATCAGCTCGACGGCACGCCGCTGCGGCCCTCCACCCTGGGCCGCAAGGACGACAGCGGCCCGCGGGTCGCCGGCCGGACGCCGGAGGACGACAAGCCGGGCTACGGTGAGCCGTCCTCGCGCCCGCGGATCATCCTCGGCGATGGCGACCGGCCCCAGAGCACCGGCTCCACGCCGGAAACCAAGGACGGCCGGTCTCCCCGCGTGGTCGGCTGCCCGTCGCCGAGCGATCCGGGCGGTGCCCCGCGGCCGGGCAGTGACAGCAGGGGTGATGACGGCGGCGCCATCCGCGTCGTCCCCCGCGGCGAGCAGCCGACGAAGGACGTCCCCGGACGTCCGGGCGTACGCGAGTCCTCGCCTCGCGGCAGCCGGCCCGACGCCAAGGACGACGGCGGAGCGCCGCGCCCCGACCGGGGCGGCACCATCCGCGTCGTCCCCCGTGGCGAGCAGCCGACGAAGGACGCTCCCGGCCGTCCGACCGTTCGCGAGAGCTCGCCGCGGAGCGGCCGGCCCGAGGCGAGCGACCCGGGCGGCGCGCCGCGCCCGGATCGGGGAAGCCGGAGCGTGACCCGGGCCGTCCCCCAGGAGCGGAACCAGACGCGGCCCGAGACGAAATCCCCCCGCTGGATCGACCTCGGACCGTCGGGAAGCTCCGAGCCCGAGCCGCGCCCCTCCTCCAAGGATCGGGACCGCGGCGGGTACGCCCGGCCGGAGACCCGCACCGACCGCTTCCCGGAGTGGCGCGGGCCGGAAGCGAGCCGGCCGGAGGCGCGGCAGCCGAGCGTGCGCCCCGAGCGCAAGCCCTACGAGGGCGCGCGCCCGGAGCCGCGGGTCGCCCCGCGGGTGTACGAGCCGAAGAGGAGCGAGCGGCCGTCGTACTCGCCGCCGCCGTCCCGTGACCGCGGCGGGTATGAGCCGCGCGCCCGCTCGGCGCCCCGCAACGACTCGCCGAGCGTCCGGCCCGGCGGATCGGACCGGTCGTCGCGCCAGCCATCCGCCAAGCCGTCCGAGGGTGGCGGCTCGTCCGGACGGACGCGGAGCTCCCGCCCGCGCGGCGACGGGAACAAAGACCGGCAGTAGCCTGACGGCCTATCATCCTGCTGACCTCTCTCTGCTGAGCCCTCACCCCCTTCCCCTCTCCCGTCACCGGGAGAGGGGCGCCCCCACCCGCCCGGAAATGCAGGGCGCAGCATGCTGCGCCTCTACGCTACGTTGTTTCCCCCTCTCCCGGTGACGGGAGAGGGGGCCAGGGGGTGAGGGCCCGGAAGGGGAAAACGAGCGGTGACCCATCTCCGCTACAATCTCTCCCCCGTATGCGGGTCACCAACATGGTCCGGCTCTTCTTCATCGTCTATTGTTTTGAGGCGGGCCTGCTGCTGATCTTCGTCCCCTGGATGACGGTCTGGGACTCCGCCCTGTTCCAGCTTCCATTCGTGACGCTGCGCAACTTCGGTCTCCACCCCCTTCTGCGCGGCGCCATCACCGGCTTCGGTCTGGTTCATCTGGTCTGGGGAATTCACGACCTGTTCTCGATGCTGCTGCGGCGGAGCCCGAACCCCGATGCCGGCGCCGATCTTTAGGCTGTTCGCGATCAGCGACCGGGCGACCCTCCCGGGCGGCGACCTGGCGGCGTGGCTCGGCCAGGTGGCGGAGGCGGGGATCGACGCGGTGCAGATCCGCGAGAAGGACCTCGACGACCGCTCTCTCTACGAGCTTGTCCGCTTCGCCCGCGCCACTCTGCCGCCGGTGACCCGCCTGCTCGTCAACGGCCGCATCGACGTCGCGCTCGCGGCCGGCGCCGATGGTGCCCACCTGCCGGCGGACGGCCCGCCGCTGGCGCCCCTGCGGCGCCGCTTCGGTACAGGCGCGCTCCTCGGCCGCTCCACCCACCAGGTCGAGGAGGTCGAGCAGGCCCTGAAGGATGGAGCGGACTTCGTCACATTCGGTCCGGTCTGGGCCACGCCGGGGAAGGAGCGGTTCGGTCCGCCGGTCGGCCCGCAAGAGCTGGGGCGCGCCTCGGCGCTCGGCCTTCCCGTTTACGCCCTCGGTGGGGTTACACTAGACCGGTTTGGCGAAGTGGCCTCGGCGGGCGCCGCCGGGGTGGCGGGAATCCGGCTGTTCCAGCCCCCCTCCGACCTCCGCGAGGCGATCCGGGCCGCTCGCCGTCACTTTCCGGGCTGAGCGGCCGGCCGCCTCGCCGCGGAGGTTCGCGCCTCGGGCGCCAGGAGAGCACTTTGGAATTGGAAAGCGCCGCCGTCGGCACGGATTGGTCCAAGCTCCGCTACCTTTTCATTTCGCTCGGGATCATCGTCCTCGACCAGTGGACGAAATGGCTGGTGGAGATCCACCTCCCCCACCACACGGCGCACCCGGTGATCCCCGGGTTCCTGAACCTGACCCACGTGCGCAACACCGGTGTGGCGTTCGGCCTCTTCGCCGCGCAAGGGGGTGGAGGGGGCGGGAGCTGGCCGCTCGTCCTCCTCGGGCTGGTCGCTCTCACCGCGGTCGGGATCTATTTCTGGTTCGCCCCCTCGCGCGACCGCATCCTGCTCATCGCCCTCTCCCTGGTCGTCGGCGGCGCGGTGGGCAACCTGATCGATCGCGTATCGAGCGGCGCGGTCACCGACTTCATCGACGTCTACGTCGGCAGCCATCACTGGCCTTCCTTCAACGTGGCGGACAGCGCGATCTCGATCGGCATCGTCCTGATGGCGCTCGACACTCTGCGCACGCGCAAGCACCACCACTCCAAGGCCGAAGCCGCCTAGGACGCGCCGCATGGCGCCCCCCCGGATCTGGACCGTCGAGGAAGCCGCCGCGGGCGAGCGGCTCGACCGCCACGTCGCGGCCCGCCTCGACCTCCCCCGCAACCAGGTCCAGAAGTGGATCCAGGACGGCCACGTCCGCCTCGGCGGCCGGCAGGTCAAGCCTTCCGCGACCGTCGCCGCCGGGGACCTCGTGGAGTGCGATCCGCCCGAGCGGAAAGACGACCGGGTCCGCGCCGAGCCGGGAGAGCTCGCCGTCCTCTACGAGGACGCCGACGTCGTGGTGCTCGACAAGCCGGCCGGCCTCACGGTCCACCCGGGCGCCGGGCGCGCGACCGGCACGCTCGCCCACCACCTGCTCGCACACTATCCCGAAATGGAAGGGGTCGGCGGCCCGGGAAGGCCGGGGATCGTCCACCGCCTCGACCAGGGGACCAGCGGCGCGCTGGTCGTGGCGCGCACACCGGCCGCGTACACCCGCCTGGCCCGCGCCTTCGCTTCCCGCGAGGTGGACAAGAGCTATCTGGCGATCGTCTATGGAACGCCGTCTCCCGCCGCCGGTACGATCGAGGCGCCGATCGGCCGGCACCCGGTGCGGCGCAAGGAGATGGCCGTCGTCTCCCGCGGCCGGCCGGCGCGCACCGGCTACCGGGTATTGGCGTCTGGCGCGGGCATCTCCCTGGTCGAGCTCGACCTCGCCACCGGGCGCACGCACCAGATCCGCGTCCACATGAAGCACCTGGGGCACCCGCTGGTCGGCGATCCGGTCTATGGCGAGGCGCGCTGGAAGGGTCTCCCCCGCCCTGTCCAGCCCCCGCTGCGCGACTTCCCCCGTCCCGCCCTCCACGCCTGGCGGCTGGAGTTCTGCCATCCGATGGACGGGCGGGCGCTCTCCTTCGAGGCGCCGGTGCCGGAGGATCTGCGAGAACTGTGGGAGGACGTTACGGGGTCGGGCTGGCCGTCGTCCTGGGGTTGAAACCCCAGGCTGGCTTGTATCGCCCTGGCCAGGGCGCAAATCAGGGAAGAAGGAGCCCGGCGCGAGCGCAACAGCCCAGCCTGGGGTTTCAACCCCAGGCTGAACAGCCCCCTACAACAATTCCTGGAACGCCCTGTACGGCCGCCCCTGGGAGTCCGCGACCGGATGGCTGGTGATGTGGCCCTTGAAGGTGTTGACGCCCAGCAGCAGGCCGGCGTCTTCCGCCACCGCCTTCTGCACCCCCTTGTTGGCCAGGGCGAGCGCGTATGGAATGGTGACGTTGTTCAGCGCGAAGGTCGAGGTGCGGGGGACCGCTCCCGGCATGTTGGCCACGCAGTAGTGCAGCACCCCGTCCACCGTGTACACCGGATCGGAGTGCGTCGTCGGCCGCGTGGTCTCGAAGCACCCGCCCTGGTCGACCGCCACGTCGACCACGACCGCTCCGTCCTTCATCAGCTTGAGCATGTCGCGAGTGACGAGCTTGGGCGCCGAGCGCCCGGGGATCAGCACCGCCCCGATGAGCAGATCGGAGCGGCGCAGCGCGGCGCGCAGGTTGTACGCGTTGCTGGCCAGGGTGATCACCGCGCCCTGGAAGAGGTCGTCGATGTAGCGCATCCGGTCGACGTTCGTCTCCAGCACGGTGACGCTGGCGCCGAGCCCGAGGGCCATCTTGATGGAGTTGATCCCCACGATCCCACCGCCGATGATCACCACGTCGCCGGGCGGCACGCCGGGCA
Organism: Thermoanaerobaculia bacterium; assembly: GCA_036380715.1. GTDB lineage: Bacteria > Acidobacteriota > Thermoanaerobaculia > Multivoradales > UBA5704 > UBA5704. Next base: position 33,903 of record DASVEF010000204.1, read on the forward strand.
CGCCGGCGAGCAGGGTGCCGCGTCCGCCGTAGGGCTTCTGCAGATAGTAGGCGCCGACGATCACCGCCATCCGGCCGGCCACCTCCGACATCGGCGTCAGCAGCGGCAGGCGCCCCTGGCGGTCCTCGATAGTCTCATAGGCGATGCCCGTGACCTGGCGCTCCAGCAGTACGTCGGTCAGCTCCGGCAGCGGCGCCAGGTGGAGATAGGTAAACAGGGTCTGCCCGGGGCGCAGGAGCTCGTACTCGGAGGTGATCGGCTCCTTAACCTTGACGATCATGTCGGCCCAGCCATAGACGCCCGCGGCGTCCGGGACCAGCCGGGCGCCGGCCGCGGCATAGTCCTCGTTCGCGATGCCACTGCCCAGCCCCGCGCCCTCCTGCACCACCACCTCGTGGCCGGATTCGACCAGAGAGTGGACGCCCGCCGGGATCATGCCGACCCGGTACTCGTGATTCTTGACTTCCTTGGGAATTCCGATCCGCACGTTCTATGTCCCCGATTCGGCCGGAGCCTTCTGCAAAGGCCCGGCGTCCCCTTGATTGCGGCGGGGCTCGCCCGCCGCGCGGTCCCTGTCCATCCTGTCCGGCTTGTCCGGCTTCATCTCCACGCGTCCCTTGAAGAACGCGCCTTCCGCGATGATCACCCGCGGCGCCGCGATGTCTCCCTCCAGCGTCCCCGAGGGCGCCACCTCGACCCGCTCGGTGGCGGTCACGTTGCCCACCACCCGGCCGCCCACCCGCACGACCTGCGCGAAGACGGGACCCTGGACGAGCCCTTCGGTGCCGATCATCACCGAGGCGTCGATCTGGATCTCGCCGTCCACCTCTCCCTCGATCAGGAGCTCGGTGGAACCGGCGAGCTGCCCCTGGACGCGGGTGCCCGGCGCGATGTGGGTGACCCGCCGCCGCTGGGCGGACGAGGCGTGGGAGGATTGTGAAGAGGTGTCCGACGAGCCCCCCGGAGAGGCGGAGGACGACGCGTTGTCACGACGGAAGATGGCCATAGACCTCTCGGGTGTCCCCTATACGTGCTAAAGGCGGCCGGCGCAAAGGCGCCCGTCGCCGCCAGGAAGAAGCGAGAATCTGGAGCGGGCAACGGGACTCGAACCCGCGACATCAAGCTTGGGAAGCTTGCACTCTACCAACTGAGTTATGCCCGCCCGTTTATCGAGCGAAGGGAAATGTAGCGGAGCCCGGGAGCGCGGTCAAGGGCCGGTCCGTCGAGGTTTCGGAACGCCGCCGAGACCGGTATACTCTCAGGCATGCAAGGCCCTGGCAGAACCCGCGATCCCCTGGACCGCTCCGACTCCCTCTATTTCTTCCCGGACCAGCGGGTCACGGCGGAGGAGGCCCGTCGTCTCCTCCGGCAAGGGACCACAGAACAGCGAGCCTGGGTCATCTCCCACCTCCTCCGCTACGCGCAGTGGGACGACATCTGGACCTTCGTGAGCCGCGAGGAGGTCAAAGAGATCTTCAACGACCTCGACCTCCCCGACAACCTCCGCCAGGCCTGGGGTCGGATGCTGAAGATCGAGGCGCCGGTCGGATAGGCCCCTCACCCCCCGGCCCCCTCTCCCACCCCCCTCCCATCCTGCCAGGAGAGGGGGAGAAAACCAAAATCCAGAGAAGCTGCTATGGGCTCCCCTCATCGGGTTCCCCTCTCCCGGTCGGGGGGAGCGGGTGGGAGAGGGGGTTAGGGGGTGAGGGTCAATCCCCCATCACCAGCTCGCCAAGGTCGCCCAGGACCGAGCCCTCCCCCACCCGGTTCTTGCCTGCGACCGGGACCGCGGCCAGGACCTTCTTGGCCAGGCGGCTGAAGGGGAGCGACTGGAGCCAGATCCGGCCCGGGCCGGTCAGGGTGGCGTAGAACAGGCCTTCGCCGCCGAAGAACGCGGTCTTGATCCCGCGCACCATCTGGATGTCGTAGCTCACGCGGCTCTCGAACGCCACCAGGCAGCCTGTGTCGACCCGCAGGGTCTCGCCGGGCGCGAGGTCGCGCGAGAGGATCGTGCCTCCCGAGTGGACGAAGGCCAAGCCGTCCCCCTCCAGCTTCTGCAGGATGAACCCCTCGCCGCCGAACAGGCCGGCGCCGAGCTTGCGCTGGAAGGCGATCCCCACCGAGATCCCTTTGGCCGCGCAGAGGAAGGCGTCCTTTTCGCAGAAAATCAGGCCGCCGTGCTGGCGCAGGTCGAGCGGGATAATCTTGCCCGGGTAGGGCGCGGCGAACGCCACCTTCTGGCGGGCGCCGGCGTTGTTGCCGAAGACGGTCATGAACAGCGACTCGCCGGTGAGCACCCGCTTGCCCGCGGAGAGGAGCTTCCCCATCAGGCCCCCCTGTGCCTCCGAGCCGTCGCCGAAGATGGTCTCCATCTGGATGCCGGGGTCCATGTACATGAAGGCGCCCGCCTCGGCGATGCAGGCCTCGCCCGGATCGAGCGTGACCTCGACGTACTGCATGTCCTCGCCGAACAGCTCGAAGTCGATCTCATGCGCCGCCGCGCGCGGCGGGGGCGGAGGCGGCACCGGCCCGGCGCTCGCGCCGAAAGCGCCTCCAAAATCCGCATGGCTGTGCAGGGGGACCCAGTTGGGCATCCCCTGGGTGTAGACGTAGGCGTCGCGCCCGAAACGGCCGCCGCGGATGCCGGCGAGGACGTCCTCGCGGCTCATCGGTCCCTGCTGCTGTCCTCCGACCGCTATGTACCAGATGTTGTCGCTCATGGGTTTCCTCTCTCTGTGGTGAGCTGAGCCTCCATTGTACCGGCCACCCGCCCGGACCCTCACCCCCTAACCCCCTCTCCCACACGCACTCACACCCGCCCGGGAGAGGGGGAATGACCCTATTAGTACTCTCAGCGGTGTTCATGTGATGTCATTGGGGCCTATCTAGAGGGGAAAGCGTTCCAATCGTTGCCAGTTGTGATCACTTTCCTTCAGTAAGAGCGGAGCTGTGTGACCCGGGCGTGACCCGGTTATGCTATACTTACGCCCATGAGCTACAACA
>DASVEF010000205.1:0-11865 GCA_036380715.1 Thermoanaerobaculia bacterium
ATCAGCCGAAGAAGCTCCGCACCGCCGCGCAGACCTCCTCGACCTCTTCGTCCGTCAGCTCCGGGTAGATCGGCAGGCAGAGGCCTTCGCGGGCGGCGGCGGTGGCCACGGGAAGGTCGCCGTCGGGAACGTCCACGAGCCCTTCCAGGGCCGGCTGGCGGTGGAGGGGCGAGGGGTAGTGGATCGCGGAGGCGATGCCCGCGGCCTTGAGGTGCTCCATCAGCTCGTCGCGGCGCGAGGTGAGGATCGTCATCTGGTGGTAGACCGAGGTGACCCCCTCGCGGTCCTGGAGCAGCCGGACGTCCCCCGCCCCGGAGAGGCCGCCGTAGTAGCGGCAGGCGATCTCGCGGCGGCGGGCGTTGTCGTCGTCGAGCAGCGGCAGCCGGCAGTTGAGCACCGCCGCCTGCAGGCTGTCGAGGCGGCTGTTGGTCCCCACCAGGACGTGGTGGTAGCGCGAGGTCTGGCCGTGGTTGGCGAGCCGGTGGACCCGTTCGGCCAGCTCGCGGTCGTTGCTGGTCACGGCGCCGCCGTCCCCGAAGCAGGCCAGGTTCTTGGTGGGATAGAAGCTCCATGCGGCGAGCTTGCCGATCCCGCCGACCCGCTTCCCCTTCCAGCGCGCCCCCTGCGCCTGGGCCGCATCCTCCAGCAGCCAGAGCCCGCGCCGCGCGCAGAGGGAGAGGATGGCGTCCACGTCGAACGGCCGGCCGTAGAGGTGGACGCCGAGGATGCCCACGGTCCGCTCGGTCACCCGCGCCTCGGCGTCCGCCGGGTCGAGGTTGAGCGTCCCGGGATCGACGTCCGCGAAGACCGGCCTGCCGCCGAGCAGGAGGACCGCCTCGGCCGTGGCGAAGAAGGTGAAGGCGGGGACGATCACCTCGTCGCCCGGCTGGAGGTCCAGGGCGCGCAGGGCGAGGACCAGGGCGTCGGTGCCGTTGGCGAGCGCGACGCAGGCCTCGACTTCCAGGAATTCGGCGAAGGCGCGCTCGAACTCGCGCACCTCGGGGCCGAGGATGAAGGAGCTTTCATCGAGGACGCGCCGCCAGCGCTCTTCGAGTTGCGGGGCGATGCGCCGGCGGGCGCGCTGGAGGTCGAGGATCGGAATCTTCATGGCGGCGGCATTCTATCCGCTTCGCCGGCAGCCCGCCGTCTGCCCGAGGGAGCGACTGGCAGCGCCGCAGGCGCGCACACGAAGGAGCGGACGCAGGGCAGACGGCGGGCTACCGGCGGAGCGGATACCGGGTCCACGGCGTGGCATAGACCACGATCTCGTCCCCGCCCATGGTGATGTTGCCCGGGATCTCCAGCCGGTGGAGCGGCCGGAAGCGGGGATCGCGCGACAGGTAGGGGAACCAGTCCGGGAAGATCACCAGGTAGTCGGGCCGCCGCCGTGCGATCTCGCCGGTTATGGTCACCTCCCAGGGGACCCCCCGCGCCCTTTGCCGGTTCATCTCGCGCCGGATCTCCGGGTTGGCGATCCCCGCCAGGTCGATCACCCGGTTGGGGAGGAGGAACTTGATCGCGCCGATGTCGTTGACCGCCAGCACCGCTTCGGCCGGCAGGCGCCCGGCCAGCCAGCGGGCGACGCGCACGTCGCTGTCCTGGACGTTGGCCACGTTGCGCGCGTAGAAGCCCGCGCCCGACACCAGCGTCGACAGGGTCGGCCAGAAGATCAGGGCGAGCAGGACCGCCCCCGCCGGGAGCCGCAGCCGGCCGGCGAGCAGGCGCGGCCCGAGGGCGTGAGCGGCCCGTTCGAGGCCCAGGGTGCCGAGGACCGCGATCACCGGGAAGAACGGGAAGTAGTAGCGGCCGAAGTTGCCCACCAGCACGGCCGAGCCCGGCGGGCTCACGGTCGAGTAGGCGAGCGGCAGGGCGACCAGCCAGAGAGCCGGCAGCAGACCGCGGTCGCGCGGCGTGCCGAGCCGCTCCACCAGGGCGGCCGCGCCGCCGGCGGCGAGCAGGGCCATCCAGGGCTGCGGCCGGAAGAGGATGCCGAAGACCGTGTAGATGTACTGGAGGTCGGGGAGGAAGCGCCGCAGCTCCCCTCCTTTCGCCGCGAAGGTCGTGGGGAGGAAAGAGCCGCCGGCCCAGCGGTAGAAGAGGACCGGCCCGGCCAGCACGCAGGCGGCGAGCCCGAGCCCGAGGAGGATCGCGCCCAGCCGCGGCCGGCGCCAGCGCAGCACGCCTTCAGGATTCTCCCGGTCGCCTTCGCGCGCAAACACCAGGCAGCGGTCCGCGAAGGCGAGGACGAGGAGCAGCAGCCCCTCCGGGCGGGCGAGGGCGGCGACCGCCAGCACGCCGGCCGAGAGGGGGGGCCGTTCCGGGGCGGCCCGCTCGCGCAGGTGCAGGATCATCCCCCAGAGCGAGAGGGTGACGAACAGGGGGATCTCCATGCCCGAGAGCGCCGACCAGACCAGCCAGCTCGTGCACAGGGTCAGCCCGGCGGCCAGGGTGGCGAGGCCGCGGCTCAGCCCCAGCTCGCGGCCCAGGCGCCAGGCGGCGTCCACGCCGGCGAGGTGGAAGGCGACGCCCAGCAGCTTGGCCCAGGCCACGACGCTGCCCGGCAGCAGGAAGAGGAGGGACAGCAGGGCCGTCCACAGGGGAGCGGTCGAGCCGGTAACCAGCTCGCCCGGGTTGTAGGAGAGACCGCGCCCCTCCGCCAGGTTGCGCGCGAACTGGAGGTGGATCCAACTGTCGTCGAGCGGGAACCCGAGGTCGAAGGAGAGCAGGTACGCCTCGACGGCGAAGTAGCCGAGGCAGGGGAGCAGGGCGGCGAGCGGCAGCCAGGCCGCCGGGCGGAGCCGCGGAGGGTTCTCGTTCGACATGGACATTGGCTTATTATCATGCGCCTCATGACTCCCGCTTCGTTTCTGGAACGCCGCCGGCGGATGTCCGCCCGCCTGGCCCTCTACGGCAGCCTCGCCCTGGTCGCGGGAGCCGCCGCCCTCCTCGTGTTCTGGCTGGGCCGGCCGCTGCGCATGCGCGCCTACGAGACGGCCGTGCTCGAGGCCGACTTTCCGAGCCTCCCCGAGGTGCAGCTCCTGACCGGCTACGTCCAGATCGACACCAGCGAAGCCACGGGCGACGAGATCGCGGGGGCTCGCTTCCTGGCCGGCAAGCTCGAAGAGGCCGGCATCCCGGCCCGCATCGAGGTGATCGGCGGCCGGCACGCCAATCTCTACGCCCTGCTGGAGGGCGCCGACCCGCGCCCGCTGGTGCTCCACAACCACATCGACGTCGAGTCGGTGAAGCCGGAGGAGTGGATCTTTCCGCCCTTCTCCGCCCACATCAAGCTGCCTTTCATGTACGGCCGCGGCACGTTCGACATGAAGAGCGTGGCCATCGCGCAGCTCATGGCCATGATCGACCTCAAGAAGAGCGGCAAGCCGCTGCGCCGCTCGGTCCTCTTCCTCGCCACCAGCAGCGAGGAGCGGGGGAGCCGCCTCGGCGTGCGCTGGATCCTGCGCCGGCGCCCGAAGCTGGTGCGGAGCTTCTGGGCGGTGCTGACCGAGGGCGGGATCGTCGAGGTGCGGGCGCGCGACGACATCAAGTACTGGGGGACGGAGGTCGTCCAGAAGCGCTTCGCCGACCTGGTCGTCTGCAGCGGCGACCGGGAGCGGCTCGAGGACCTGCGCCGCACCCTGATCGAGCGGGGATTCACGGAGACCGACCTGAAGATCGTTCCCGAGGTGCGGACCCTCCTCGAAGGCTATGCGCCGACGCGCGACCGCGAGGACTACCGCGAGCTGCTCGAAAACCCGGACGCCACGATCGCGGACGTCCGGGCCTTCCGCAAGCTGCCCAACTACCTGAAGTCCATGTTCCGCAACGAGGCGGTGCCGTTCAACGTCGAGGAGGCCCCCGGAGGCGGCTACGAGCTGATGATCAAGATCCATCTGCTGCCCGGGCAGAAGCTGGAGGGCGTGATCGACGAGCTGGTGCCCCGCTGGATGACCTGGGGCATGCCGGTCGCCCTCGACGAGCCGCCGAGCGCCCTGCGCGGCAGCCCGCTCGACCATCCGGCCTTCCAGGGGATCCAGGAGGTGATCGAGGAGCGGTACCCCGGCACGCCCTCGGGCCCCTGGTTCCTCCCCTGGAGCGCGACCGACTCCCGGTTCTTCCGCACCGCGGGGGTCCCCTCCTACGGCTTCTCCCCCTTCGTCATCATGAACACCGAGACCCTGCGGGTCGACAAGTCGAACGAGCGCTTCTCCCTCCCCTCCTTCGTCGAAGGCGTCGAGCTCTACCGCGAAGTGGTCCGGCGCCTGGTCCTCTGACATTCAGTGGCACTTCGTGCCAGCCCGGCGTGTCAAAAATTGTCGGGCCCGCGGAAAAAACTCAAGCAAACAAAGGGCTTGGCCTCTGGCATCAACCCTGCTTTAGAGGGTTTGCGACACGGAACACCGTTAGCCCTGAGGAATCCACCGGGGCGAGATTAGAGACCAAGAGAGGAGACCTTTCATGTTGAGCAGAATCCGGAACCGGCAGAAGGGCTTCACCCTGATCGAGCTGCTGATCGTGGTCGCGATCATCGGCATCATCGCGGCGCTGCTGATCCCCAACTTCCTCGACGCCCTGCAGAAGGCGAAGCAGAAGAGGACCGTGGCCGACATGCGGAACACCGGCACCGCGCTGTTCTCCTGGCTGACCGACGAGGTCAGCGCCGCGGCCGCCGGCCAGACCGACTCGAACGTCGACCTGGGCGACTATCAGGCGATCGACACCGCGGACCTGGCCACCATCCTGGTGCCGCAGTACATGCAGGACCTGCCGACGCTCGACGGCTGGAAGAACCCCTTCGAGTATTACCTGAACACCGAGAACCCGCTGGCCGAGGAAGTGGTCGCGGTGCGCAGCCTGGGCCGCGACGCCCAGGAGGAGGATTCGGACTACACCGTCACCTCCTTCGACCCGACCGACTACCAGCAGGACATCGTCTGGGCTGACGGCGCGTTCGCCCGCTGGCCGCAGGGTCAGGCCCGGTAGTTTCAGCAGTAAGACGTACCCGCAAGACACGAAACGCAAGAGAGAGAAGAGAACCCCTTTTCTACGGGGCGCCGCGGGTTGGCGGCGCCCCCTTTTTATTGTTGCTAGACTCCGCCGCCATGACGCTCCGGCGCGCCTCCGCGCTCCTGATCTCCCTGCTGTTCCTGCTGCCGGCGCCCGGCGCGGCGGCCCGGCTGTCCGAGCCCGCGCGCTGGCTCCAGTCCTACCTGCGGATCGACACCTCCAACCCTCCGGGCAACGAGCAGCTCGCCACGGCGTTCCTCGCCGGCATTCTCGACCAGGAGAAGATCCCGAACCGCCTGTTGAGATCGCCCGGGGGGCGGGTCAGCCTCTACGCGCGCCTCTCGTCGCCGCGCAGCGGCGGGCGCGCCATCGTGCTGCTCCACCACACCGACGTGGTCCCCGCCGGGCCGGGCTGGACCGTTCCGCCCTTTTCGGGGCTGGTCCGCGACGGCCGCCTCTGGGGTCGGGGCGCGCTGGACGACAAGAGCCTCGGCATCGCCCACCTGGCGGCCCTGGTGGACCTCAAGCGACGAGGCGCTCCCATGGAGCGCGACGTGATCTTCCTGGCCGTGGCCGACGAGGAGAACGGCGGCGGCCAGGGCGCGGAGTGGATCGTCGCCAACCACCCCGAGCTTTTCCGCGGCGTCGAGGGGGTCCTCGGGGAAGGCGGGCGCGCCCAGGTCTCCGGAGGCCGGCTCCAGTGGTGGGGGATCGAGGTGGCGCAGAAGCGTCCGCTCTGGCTCGAGGTCTCCACCTACGGCCGCGGCGGCCACGCCTCGGGGCTCAACCCGGAGAGCGCCAACCACCGGCTCGTCCAGGCGCTGGCGCGTCTCCTCCAGAGGCCCGTCCGCTGGCGCGTCACCGCTCCGGCCCGCGCCTACCTGAAAGCCATCGCGCCGCTCCACACCGGCCGCTGGCGCCGCGTGCTGTCGGACATCGACAAGGTGGTCGCCGAGACCGGCCCGCGCGAGTTCCTCATGCCCGGCATGGCGAACCTGTTCATCGACACGGTCCAGGTGACCGTGCTCGACGGCGGCGAGCGGATCAACGTCATCCCGGACCGGGCCACGGCCCGGGTGGACATCCGGATGCTGCCCGACACCGACGCGCAGGCCTTTCTGGCCGGCGTCAAGAGCGCGCTCGGGGAGGACTGCCAGGTCAAGGTGCTGGTGACCGCGCCGCCGGCTGCGGCGTCGCCCGCCTCCGGGCGCGTCTACCGCGCGCTGGAGAAGGCCCTGGGGGGGCAGGCGCCCGTGGTGCCGACCTTCGTCCCCGGCTTCACCGACTCGCGGTTCTTCCGCCAGCGGCGCATCCCCGCCTACGGCGTCTCCCCCTTCGCCCTCTCCTCCGACGACTCCCGGGGCATCCACGGAGCGGACGAGCGCATTCCCCTGGACGAGCTCGACCGCGGCGTCGCCCGCATGCGGCGCATCGTGTCGCTCTACGTCTCGCCGCCGGGAGGCTGACACGCAGTGGCTCCAGAGTGACCATTTTTGGCACCACGGCTCTGCCGGAACGGCTCAAGCCATTGAAAAGAATGGGTTTTGTGACGTACACTGATTGGCATACCCTTTGCGCTAGCGTCGGTCGCTGTCTCATTTTCAATGAGAGGGATGCCATGACACGGAGAGCGAAGACCGTAGAGAAGGGCTTCACGCTCATCGAGCTGCTGATCGTCGTCGCGATCATCGGCATCATCGCCTCGATGCTGGTCCCCAACCTCCTCGACGCCCTGCAGAAGGCCAAGCAGAAGCGGACCATGGCGGACATGCGGATCGCGGGCGGCGCCATGTTCTCGTGGATCACGGACGCCGTCGGCGCGGCGGCGGCGGGCCAGACGACCACCGAGGTCGACCTCGGCGACTACGGCGGGGAGCTCAGCGTCGAGGATCTGTCCACGATCCTGGTGCCGCAGTACCTGCAGGAGATCCCGAAGATCGACGGCTGGAAGTCGCCCTTCGAGTACTACCTCAACACCGAGAACCCGTTCGCGGCGCACGTCGTGGCGGTCCGCAGCCTGGGCAGCGACAAGGCCGAGGAGGATACGTCGTATACGGTGACCTCTTTCGAGCCGACCGACTACCAGCAGGACATCCTGTGGGCGGACGGCCAGTTCGTCCGCTGGCCGCAGAAGGGAAGCCGCTAGAATCCGCGCGCCTGGCCGGATCGCCGTCCTCTCTTCGGTCCTGCTCGGAGCCGCCTGGCTTCTGAGCTTCTTTCTGGAGCTGCTGTCGCCCGGGCGCGCTCTGGCGAACCGGGACATCCCGTTGTTCCACCTGCCGCTCCGGACCGCCTTCCGGCAGCTCGCCGCGGCCGGTCTGCCGGTCTGGAATCCCTGGCTCCAGGGCGGCCAGCCGGTCCTGTCGAATCCCAGCTACGCCGCCTTCTATCCGCCGAGCTGGCTGGTCTTCGCCGTCTCCCCCTCGTACGCGCTGAGCCTGCTGGTGGTCCTCCACGCCGCCGTGGCCTTCGCGGGGGCCTGGTACCTGGCGCGGCGTCTCGGAGCGGGGAGGGGCGCGGCGGCGCTCGCGGCGGTCGGCTACACGGGGAGCGGCGCGCTGCTGTCGCTGATCAGCGCCTTCACCCTGTTCTGCAGCATGGCCTGGTTCCCCTGGGTGCTCGCCTGGGGAGACGCCGCGCTGCGGGAGCGGCGCTGGCCGCGGCCCGCCCTGCTCTGCGGCCTCGGGCTCGCGCTGCAGCTCCTCAACGGCGAGCCGGTCACCGTGGTCATCAGCGGCCTCGGGCTGCTCGCGCTCGCCCTGGCGTCCCTGCGCCGGCCCCCTGCCCTGTGGACCGTGAGGGCCGTGCCGCGCCTGGCGCTCGCCGTGGCCGTGGCCGTGGCGCTCGCCGCGGTGCAGCTCCTCCCGACCTGGAAGCGGCTCGCCGACTCGCCGCGGGCCGGCGGGCTCGGCGCGCGGCAGGCCGGCGTCTGGTCGACCCCACCGGCCCGCCTCGCCGAGCTGGTCTTTCCGCGCTTTTTCGGCGATCCGGCGCGCCCGCAGGAGAACCGCTTCTTCGGCTGGAACCTGCACGACCGCGACTATCCCTATGTGGCCTCTCTCTATCCCGGCCTGCTGCTGACCGTGCTGGGGGTCTGCGCGGTCACCCTGTGGCCGGTCCCCCGGCGCGCCGCCTGGGCGTTCGGTGTCGGCCTGGGCGCCTTCCTCGCCCTGGGGCGGCACAACCCGCTCTTCGAGGCGCTGCGCGAGGCCGTGCCGCTGCTGTCGGCGGTCCGCTTCCCGGAGAAGTTCGCGGTGCTGGCGGTCGCCTCGCTCGGCTTCGCGGGCGCCCTCGGCTGGCAGCGGCTCATGGACGAGCGCGAAGCCGGCCGCCGCCCGGCCGCCGACTTCCCGCTGGCGCTCTCTCTGGTCCTGCTGGCCACGGCCATCGCCCTGACCTCGCTGCTCTACGCCGTCCCCCGCGCCGCCCTCTGGTTCATCCGCACGTACGGCGGGCCCACCCTTTCTCCTGAGACCGCGGCGCGCGCTCTCGTCTACCTGCGCGGCGAGGCCTGGGTGGCGGTGGCGGCCACCGCGGCGGTGGCCGCGCTGTTCGCGCTCTGCCGGATGAGCCGCCTGCCGCGGCGCTCCCTGACCCTGGCGGCGGTGGGGCTGCTGGCGGTCGACCTCTGGCACTACGGGCACGGGCTGGTGCAGACCCTGCCCGCCGGGGAGTACCGCGATCCGCCCCCGCTCGCCCGGCGGGTGATCCCGCCGGGGAGCCGGCTGTTCGTGGAGCGGGCTCCGGAGGGAGAGCCCGAGCTGTTCCGTCGCGCCGGCGACGTGCGCCTGGCCGCGGTCCGCGCCGCCCTGGCGCGGCTGGAGCCCTACTCGGCCACGCTCTGGGACGTCCCGTACGTCCTGAACGCGGACTACGACCTGATGGCCACGGGGTGCGCCCGGCTGTCGCGCAGGATTCTCGACGCCGACTGGCGGCAGCCCGAGCTGGCCCGGCGTTTCCTGGGCGCCTGGAACGTCGGCACCCTGCTGCTGCGCAAGCCGCCGGAGGAGTGGGCCGCGGAGGTGGCGCGCGACCCCGGGGCGCTGCCGGTGCGCCGGGTGATCAACCGGTTCATCCTCCCCCGGCACCGCTTCGTCCCGCGGGTCAGCTTCCACTCCAGCCACGGCTCGGCCCTGTACGTGGCGCGCAGCCAGGGGTACGCGCTGGACCGCCACGAGCACGCGGTGCGGCCGGGGATGCCGCCGGCCGAGGTGGCCTACCCGGTCCCTCCCGTGCCCCTGGAGCTCGACGCCGGGGCGGGGCGCCTCCGGCTGCGCTACCGGGCGCGCGCGGGCGCCTTCTTCACCGTGGCCATGACCCACGACGAGGGTTGGCAGGCCACGATCGACGGCGCTCCGGCGCGCGTCTACTCCACCGGCATCTGCCAGGTCGGCGTGGAGCTCCCCCCGGGCGAGCACCGTCTCCTCCTCGAGTACCGCGACCCGCGGGTGCCGGCCGGCGCCGCGGTCAGCCTGCTCTCGCTCGCCGGCTGCCTGGCGGCGCTGGCCCTGCTCGGCCGGCGCGAACGCCGCGCTGGCGTAGAATCCTGACTCGTGCAGCTCCACATCCTCGTCGGCCTCTACGCGGCGGTCATGGGCCTGATCGTCGGCAGCTACCTCAACGTGGTGATCTACCGCCTGCCGCTGGGGATCTCCACGGTGACGCCGCGCTCGCGGTGTCCGAGCTGCGGCGCCCCGATCCGCGCCCTCGACAACGTGCCGGTGCTGTCCTGGCTCCTGCTGGGCGGGCGCTGCCGCTCCTGCGCCGCGCGGATCTCCTGGCGCTATCCGCTGATCGAGGCCGCCACGGCGGCATTGTTCGTCGCCTGCTTCGCGCGCTTCGGCCCGACGGCACGGGCCCTGGTCGCGGCGCTCTTCGCCTGCCTGATGCTGGCGCTGGCGATGATCGACGTCGACCACATGATCCTGCCCGACCGCATCACCTGGCCGGGGATCGCGGCGGGGATGGCGCTCAACGGCTGGATCGGCGGCGGGCCCGGGCTGCTGCACTCGGCGCTCGGCGCCCTGCTCGGCGCCGCCATCCTGCTCGCCGTCTGGGGTGGCTGGTACCTCCTCCGCCGCGAGGAGGGGATGGGGCTGGGCGACGTCAAGATGCTGGCCCTGGTCGGCGCCTTCCTCGGCGCCCAGGGAGTGCTGGTGACGCTGTTCTTCGCGGCGCTCGCCGGCTCCGTCGTCGGGCTCGCCCTGATGCGGTGGGGGAGCCTCGACATGCGTTCCAAGCTCCCCTTCGGCGCCTTTCTCGCCCTCGGCGCGCTGATCGCCCTGTTCGCCGGGGAGCCGATCGCCGCCTGGTACGCGGGCCTGCTATGAGCCGCCTCCGGCTCGGGCTGCGCCGCGAGATCCTGATCCTGCTCCCTGCGGCCCTGCTGCTGCTGGTCCTCCTCTCCACCTTCACTCTGCTCGCCTACCGCAGCTCCCTCACCCTGCTCGCCGCGGACCGCCGGGCCGAGGCGGCCCGGCTGGCCCAGACGGTCGCCGGGCGCGTGGCAGGCCCTCCGGAGGAGGTCTCCGCCGGCGCGCTGAGGCAGATGGCGCCGGCGGCGCGCGCGTCCGCGCTGGTCGGCGCCGACGGCACACCCCTGGTCTCGGCCGGAGAGCTGTCCCCGCTGGCCGTGCCGGTCGGGGACGAGCCGCTCGCGCGCGGCCCGGACGAGGCCCTGCCGGACGCGATCGCCGGGTTCGCCCCACTGGGCGGCCCGGGCCCGCCGCGCTGGGCGCGGGTCGACCTGCCGGCCGGCGTGCTCGCGGGCCAGCTCCGCACCTTGCGCGTCCTCTTCGTCGCGGTGCTCGGCATCAACGGCGCTCTCATGCTGCTCGTCCTCTTCTTCCTGGGGCACATGCTGGGACCCTACGAGACGCTGCTCGCGCGGGCCCGGCAGGTGGGCGGCGCCGGGGAGGCCGAAGGCGACGAGGTCGATCTCCTGGTCGGCACGTTCGAGAAAGCGCTCGCCATCCTCTCCGGACGCGAAGCGCGGCGCTCCGAGGACGACATCGCCGCCCTGGAGCGGACCCTGGCGCCGAGCCTCCAGAGCGGGCTGCTGCTGCTCGACCGCGAAGGTGGGGTGCTGGCCTTGAACGCCGTGGGCGCGGAGCTGCTCGGCGCGGAGCCGCCCGAGCCGGGCACCCCCCTGCGCGCGGCCCTGGCCGGCCAGCCGGAGCTGCTGGAGGTGCTCGCCGCCGCGGTCGCCGAAGGGAGCGCGCCGCAGCGGCTGGAGTGCGCCGTGCGCTCCGGCCGCGAGACGCTGACCGTCGGCCTCACCGTCCACCCGCTGCGCCGCGACGACGGCGGGGTCCGCGGCTACCTGGTCCTCTTCGCCGACCTCACCGAGGTGCAGAAGCGGGCCGAGGAGAGCCGCCTCGCCGAGAGCCTCGCCCGCCTGGGAGAGATGGCCGGCGGCGTGGCGCACGAGCTGCGCAACAGCCTCGCCACCCTGTCGGGATACCTGACGCTGATCGAGCGGCGGCCGGACGAGGGGTCGATCGCCGACTACCTCGCCGAGATCCGCCACGAGGCCGGCCACCTGGAGCGGGTGCTGGACGACTTCCTCTCCTTCGCCCGCCCGGGCACCGCCCGCATGCGCGAGCTGCCGCTCACCGCCCTGCTGCGGCGCGCGGCCTCCGACCCGGCGCTCAACGGCATGGAGGTGAGCGTGCGCGGCGACGCCGCCGGCGAGGTCTGGCTGCGCGGCGATCCGCAGCTCCTCGAGAGGGTGCTGCGCAACCTGCTCCACAACGCCGCCCAGGCCGAGCGGGAGGCGGGGGGGCGGGGGCCGGTCGAAGCGTCCATCGAGCTGCAGCCCGAGGGGGTGCAGCTCGCCGTCGAGGACCGCGGGCCGGG
>DASVEF010000206.1:0-7439 GCA_036380715.1 Thermoanaerobaculia bacterium
GGCCGCACCTCGGCCACGACCGACCGCCCCGCCGGCACCTCGAAGCCGTCGAACGGCCAGACGTGGACCTTCTCGCCGCCGCGGCGCAGGTAGGCGATCCAGGGGAGGCCGGCGTGGGCGGCCTTGGCCGGGCTGTCCTGCATGTCGAAGGCGAAGACGCTGCGCGGGAAGGCGGTCCAGCGGCCGGTGAGCCGGTGCTCGTCGGGGTCGCCGGTCCGCGGGTTGCCGGGCAGCAGCTCGCGCACCGAGAACTGGTTCGTCGGCCAGTACCCCTCGAAGTCCTTGAGGAACTCTTCCCAGCTCCGCAGGTTGTGGCGGTCCATGTAGCTCTGGGGGAAGGAGAAGGCGTGGTTGATGCCGATGACGATCGGCTCCTCCCCTCCCATCTCGGCGAGCAGCCATTCGGCGAGCTCGCGCCGGCTCCAGCACCCTTCGGCGTCCGACGGGTTCGGCTCGAGATAGGGCTCGTGGTCCTCGCGCGCCGTGAAGACCTTGATCAGCTTGATCCGCTCCCCCGGACCTCTGCGGCCCGAGTAACGAATCCCGATGTACTGTTTGAAGTCAGGCATGGTCCCCCTCCCGGGAGAGGCGCCCCTGCGGCCACCCTCCCGCGACCCACGCGGGGGATCTTATCAAGCGATGAGGCTCAAGCCGCGAGCTTGCTGGCGACGAGCCGTTCAAGCACGGCGCGGTCCCGCTCGGTGATGCTCAGGAACTCGACCCCGACCTCGTGCGCATCCCCGTTGTTGCGGCGCTCCCAGGCGACGCGGGCGTCCGCCCGCAGCAGGCGTCCGTCCAGGGAGATGTGCAGCTCCACGAGGGAGCCGAAGCCGATCGAGCGGTCGCTGACCAGCATGCATCCCCCCGCGCTGATCACGCGGGTCGCGGTCATGGTCTCGGGCCGCCGCTCGCCAACGACGCGGATACGGACCGGGTGCTCGGACGGAACGCGCGGGAATCGGCGGGACTGTTGTCGATGGTGCAGCATTTCCCTCCTCCCTCTTCTGGAACGGGAACTGCCGGGATTGACCTATTACTCTACTTCGATGGCTTAGGGAAAGCAACCGGGTGAGCTCCCGGCGCTGTCCGACCATTGATGCATTCGCGTAAAGTAAACCATCTATTCCCGCCGCGCGGACGGCGACGACAGGGATCCCATGGCTCCAAAACAATGACCTTCCCACGCGCCCCGCCGGCGTTCCGTCTGGCACTCCGCGACTCTTCCGGCGTAGCAGCGAAGCTTCGCCATCCACGAACGGAAGCCCTCAGAAAGGGGGTCTGTATGAGAAGGACCCATCTCGTCCGTCTTGTCGCCCTGTGCTGCCTGCTGCCAGCCGGCGCCGCGCGCGCTCAGATCCAGCCGAGCCCCGTCTGCGTGCCGGTCGAGCCGGTCAATCCGGCGCCCGCGAAGCTCACCCCCTGGTTCTACGAGAACGGCGACGGCTCGCTGGTCTGGGGCCGTCACCAGTTCTGGGAAGACCCGGCCAACACCGTCTTCGTCCTGGCCCGGGACCTGATCACGCTCGACAACCAGGCCGGATCCTGGCCCGAGGCGCTGCTGTTCAACGCCGCGCAGTTCGATCCGGCTGAGGGGA
Organism: Thermoanaerobaculia bacterium; assembly: GCA_036380715.1. Taxonomy (GTDB): domain Bacteria; phylum Acidobacteriota; class Thermoanaerobaculia; order Multivoradales; family UBA5704; genus UBA5704. The sequence goes on from DASVEF010000206.1 coordinate 1,596, forward strand.
TCAACAACGGCCAGCCGCGCAAGCTGATGGCCGACTCGATCTACCGCAAGGGCCTGCAGCTCTACGTGAACTACAGCAACCGCACCGTCGATCCCTCTCTGGGCGGCGGCGCGTACTTCAGCCCGACGTTCTTCCTGTCGATCGACGGGCACTATCAGAACCCGCAGACGACCCCGCCCGTGCCCTGGGCAGGCCTGTCCTACGAGAACGTCTCGGCGACCCGCGGCGCCTTCGGCTGTATCGAGCCACTCGACGCCGACGCCGACGGCGTGGTGAGCTGCGACGACCTCTACGTCACCGCCGGCATCGGCTACGGCCTCTCCGATCTCGACCCGGACCCGGGCCAGCAACAGCTCGCCCAGGAGGCGCAGCGCGACCGGCTGATGAAGCGCGACCTCAACGACCCGATGAAGCGCTGGGTCGACGTCTCCCAGGACATGGCCTGTCCGGGCGGCGCGCCGCGCATTCCGGCCGCGGCCGCCGCGGGCAACAGCTCCGGCGTCGTCTTCGCGGACCTGACCGGCGACGGCTCGGCGGACCTCTACATCGGCAGACAGGGGGACAACTACCTGGGAGCGCCCAACGTCCTGCTGGTCAACGACGGCACCGGCTGCTTCACCGACCAGACCGCGGCGCGCATTCCGGGCGAGCCCGCGGCGGCGACGAACGAGATCGCCGGCGCCGACCTCGACCAGGACGGCGACCTCGACCTCACCGTGGCCAACCGCTGCCGCCGCGGCGCCGGCTGCGGAGCGGAAAGCGAAGACTACGTGCTGATCAACAACGGCCAGGGCTTCTTCACCCGGGTCGTCCTCAACCCCGGCCAGGCGACCGACACCCGCAGCGTGGCGGTGGGCGACCTCAATCACGACAACTGGCCGGAGATCGTGATGGGCAACGCCGGATCGGACGGCTTCAGCAACGTCCTGTCCATTCCGCCCGCCGAGGACCACCCGATGCAGATCTTCGTGAACAACATCGTCCTCGGCGGAACGCTCAACACCTTCCTGGACGTGATGGCGCTGGTCCTCGGCGGCAACGAGCCGGCCTTCACCCGGCCGCTCACCCAGCAGGTGCTCCTCGTCGATCTCTTCAGCCCGACCGCGTACGCCCCGGACGGCTGGCTCGACCTGGTGATCGTCAACCACCGCGACATCCTGAAGGACCAGTCGGCCTTCACAAAAAGCAGCAACGCGTACTTCCTGGTCAACACGGCCAACTGGGCGGGCGGGGGTCCCTTCTTCGCCTGGTTCGCCGGCTTCGAGCACGACTGGGTCAAGGCGGTGGCGCTCGCCCGCTTCACGGGCAGCAACTGGCTCGACGCCCTGGCGGTGGGCGGCAACCGCTTCAGCGGCGTGCGCGCCGAGCTCTTCAAGAACCGGGGAACGGCTGCGCCGCTCGGCCAGGGCCCCTGGGACTTCAGCGGCGGCTTCATCGACACCAAGAGCTACGAATCCTTCCCCGGCAACGAGCGCGGCTACGGCTTCGATTTCGCCGATTTCGACGCTGACGGCGCGCTCGATGCCCTGCAGACCTCGCGCGGCTATGACTATCTGGTGCAGGGGATCCTCTCGCCAGCGGGATCCGCGATCCACAGAGATCTGGCTCCCGGCGGGTTCGGCAACGGACTGACCAGCAACTGGCGCGGCCGGCTGCGCCCGAAAGGGATGGAGGACGGCGTCTTCGAGGACTTCGACGCCGACGGCGACCTCGACGCTCTCCTCGCCTCGCAGCGCCAGCCCTCGGCGCTCTGGCCCATCGCGAGCCACGGCAACGCCACGCCGGACACTCTCGTCCTGGTCAACAACGGCTTCGGGTCGTTCGGCTTCGACACAGTCGGCAGCCCTTTTCGGCGGTCGACGACCTGCGCGTCAACATGAACGGCCGGGTGACCCATCCCAACCTCGCCGACCGCGCAGTGGCCGGCGACCTCGACAGCGACGGCGACGTCGACGCCCTCGTCCACCTCTTCCCGCTCAACTTCGGCCCGTCCACGCCGATCACGCCGGCCCACGGCTTCGGCCAGCCCATCGGCACGCACTCCTTCGGTTGGCGCTACCTCGAGAACATCACCACGACCCCAGGCGATCCCCGGTTCATCGACGGGGCCGCCGGCAAGATGAGGAACGCGCTGGGCGCCTACGATCCCAACTGGAATCGGGGGTTGGGCATGGACGTGCTCGCCGACTTCGACAACAACGGCGCGCTGGACCTCTACACCACGACCGGCTTTGCCGCGACTCTCTCCGACGTGGTCAACGTCCAGATGACGGACGACCTCCTCTTCCTCAACGGCGTCGGCGGCCAGCCTCTCGGCGTCCTCACCGAGTCGGGCGCGCAGAAGCTCCCGCCGCGCTGCCAGGACGTCGTCCACGACGTCCCCTGGGACCCGGCCTACATCTCCTGCGGCTCCTTCGGCCTAGCCCAGGGGGACATCGACAACGACGGCGACGCCGACGCGGTGGTGACCCACTTCAGCCAGAGCGGCCGCACCAACTACCCCTGGCTGCTCGTCAACCGCTTCAACGAGCCTGTTGGCAAGCTCGTCGACGAGTACCCGACGCGGGTGCCGGTCAACAGCCTGTCCGGTGTCATCCACACCCCGGCCCAGGACCTCAACGGCAACGCCACGGCCGGCATGGACTACGCCATGTTCCCGGCCCTGCTCGACTGGGACGGCGACGGCGACCTCGACCTCGCCCTCCAGGTGGTCCAGGACATGCCGCGGATGCTCGAGAACCTCGGTCAGGACAACAACGGCGACGGCCTGATCAACGCCGCCGACAACTCTTCGCTCGGCACTTTCGCCGACGTCACCCCCACCCTGCTCGCGGCGCTCAAGCCGACGACTGACAGTCAGGACCTCGTCCCGGTGGACATCGACGGCGATGGCGACTTCGACCTCGCCAACGACCCGTTCAGCGACATGGTGACGATCTGGCGGAACGATCTGCAGCCCAGCGCCCTGCGGGCCGCCGTGACCGAGATCTGGCCGCGGGTGGGCGCCAAGAGGGGGACGGTCGTGCGGCTGCACGGAGTCAACCTCACCAACGTGGCCAAGGTGCAGTTCCGCTTCGCCGGCGGGACCGTCTGCGAACAGACGGCCACCGCTGCCGTCGCCGGCTTCCCCGGCACCCGCCTCGACGTGAGGATCCCCGCCACCTGTCCCCAGACGGGCCTGGCCCAGGTGCGCGTCCTGCGGAGCTGGACTCCACCCGGCTGCTCCAACCGGGTGAGCTTCTGGAGCCGGCAGTACTTCGGCTATTTCGTGCTGCGGTAGAGCTGGAGCCTGGCGGCGGGAGAGGCGCTTCGACCCTCCCGCCGCGCGTTGCAGTAGACTGCGTCCATGGCGGAACGAGAGAATCCGACACCCTACCGGAAGAGAATGAGCGCGGAGGATCTCCGCGCCCGCACAGCCGCCCTGGAACGCTTCGCCGCCTGGGAGGCGGACCATCCGCCTCGCCAATCTTCCGCGCAGGCCCTCGAAGGGATCGGGTTTCTCTACGAGCTGCTCCCTCCGGAAGCGCGGGCCCGCCCCGTCGATCCCTCGGGAGTGATGAAGCTTCACCGCGCGCTGGCTCTTTTGCCTCCCCGGCCGAAATGACTCCTCAGGAACGAGCCCTCCTGGCGGTCCGATCTGCTATTGCGTCCCGAAATCTGGGAGCGTTGGGAGGAGTGGAAGCGAGGGGCGATGCGGCAGTCCTGAGCGCAACCTCTACCGGGGCGCTGCGGCGGTCTGGAGCGGGTGCGGAGACGGGACGGCGACGTCTCGCACGGCCAGGGCGGAGGCGGCGAGGAGGACGAAGGCGATCCAGAGGAGATCGGCGAGGAGCAGGTGGACGATCTGCATCCAGACCGGCGCCAGCAGCAGGACGTTGACCAGGCCCGCGAGGAGCTGAATGAAAACCAGGGCCGCGGTCCAGCGCGCGAAATGGCCGACTCCCGGCCCTAGGCGCTTCTTGAGGAGCTGGAGCGCCAGGAAGGCCGTGAACAGGCCGGCGGCGATGGAGATCAGCGGGTGGAGCACGCGCAGGCGGACCAGCAGGTGCGCCGTGGGCGAGAGGTCCTGCTCCAGGGCGTGCTCGAGAGTCAGCGACGGGAAGAGGGTGTCGCCCAGGGCGGCCACCGCGCCGCTGATGCCGGCGAGGAGCAGGCCGGCGACCGCCAGGACGACCCAGCCGCCGTCCCTCCCCTGCCCGCGCAGCCGGAAGGGCGCTCCGCCGCCGGCGTAGTGGGCGGTCAGGGTGAGCGCGGCGACGAGGAAGAAGGTGTTCATCAAGTGGGTGCCCATGAACATCGCCCGCGCCATGGACTGGTTGTCCGCGACCAGCTCGAAAAGGACCAGCCCGGCGCCCACCGCGGCCTCGCTCAGCATGAAAGCCATGGACCAGACCGCCGCCCGGCGCGCGGCGTGCCCCTTCGGCCGCCGCCGGAAAGCCAGGATCACCAGCCCCACGACCAGGAGCAGCGCCACGCCGCTGGTGAGACGGTGCGACAGCTCGATGAGGGTCTCGATCCGCGGCGAGCGCGGCACGACCTCTCCGTTGCAGAGCGGCCAGTGGCTGCCGCACCCCGCTCCGGAGCCGGTGGCGCGCACCACCGCGCCCCAGAGGATGACGGCGATGTTGTAGGCGAGGGTGATCCAGGCGTAGCGGGCGAAGCGGTCCATCGCCGGGAATCATACCTGGTGGAGTACTTCGAGTGAGGTATCCGTAACTCTTTCCCCGTTTACAACGTATGAGAAGACGTAGGGGAAGGAGGACGCCGTGAACAACCGATCGACCGATTTCGTCCGCCAGGCCTGGTTCCAGCATGCCGTCGCCGGCACGGCGAGCGTGGTCACCCTCGCGGTCTCCCCGATCGTCCTGCGGACTCTGGCTTTCCTCTCCAGTGACCTCGTGTCCATAGATCTAGGGATCCCCTCGACCCTGTCGGCGGCCTTCGCGATCACCCTCTTCGCGTTCCTGCCGCTCTCGCTGCTCCTGCTCAAGGGCGCCCGCGGACGGATGATCCTGCTTCCCGTTCCCGTCGTCGGAGTCTTCCTCCTCACCCTCATCCTGACGGGCGCGTGGCTCGACGATCCGTTCTTCCGGCTCCTGGCTGCGGTGGTGACCGCCGCCGGGTTCGGCGCCTACCTGTCGACTCTGAACCGGCTGCGCAGCGATTTTGTCCTCTCCCTGATCGAGTGGGCCGAGGACGACCTCCGGTAGCCTCTCCTGGTAGGCTCCGGACACGTATGAGTCCTGAGCCGCGGAGCCTCGACACCCTCGTCATCGGCGGGGGTATCTCCGGCCTGACCACCGCCTTCCACTTGGCGCGGGCGGGCCGCAAGGTGGCCGTCCTCGAAGCGTCGCCGCGCGTCGGCGGCGCCATGGAGACGCGCGCGGACGGCCTCTGGCGCTTCGAGATGGGGCCGAACACCGTTCTGGAAAGCCATGAGAGCGTCACCCGGCTGATCCGCGAGAGCGGGCTCGAAGGGGAGAAGATCACGGCCTCTCCCACCGCCAAGCGCCGCTACCTGTGGAAAGGCGGCCGGCTCCACGCCCTGCCAAGCGGTCCGCCGGGCTTCCTCAAGACCCCCCTGTTCTCCCTCGGGGCCAAGCTCCGCCTGCTCCGCGAGCCCTGGATCGGGAAGCCGACCGGAGAGCCGGAGGAGACGATCGCCGCCTTCGTGCGCCGGCGGCTGGGGCAGGAGTTTCTCGACTACGCGGTCGGTCCCTTCGTCTCCGGCGTCTACGCGGGCGATCCCGAACGGCTGTCGGTCCGCTGGGCCGTGCCCAGGATCCACGCGCTGGAGCGCGACCACGGCAGCCTGATCCGCGGCGCGTTCGCCCGGCGGAAGGG